>DASUTR010000116.1:0-2936 GCA_036374535.1 Polyangiaceae bacterium | reverse complement strand
ACGAGCTCGCGCTGCGCGGCGTCGTAGCGAATGGTGAGCTCGGCGTCGCCGGACGGCGTACCGCCCGTCGCGGCGACGAGCGGGCGGCCGAGGGTGCGGAAGAGCGCAGCGAGGAACTCGGTCTCCCCAATGACCGGCGAAAGACTCTCGACGCGAACGACGAGAGGCACCGTCGCGACGCCGGAGCCAGTCGCCGGCGTTGGCTCCGCCGCCCAGGCCACCCGGCCGGCGAGCGAGACGATCAGCGCGCACCACCAAGGAAGTCGAAGAAAACCCGCCACCAAGTCTGCCCTACCCGCCGAGCCCATATACCCACCTCCGTTCCCGCCCAGGGCGCAAGTGATGAAAAAAAGCTCGTACCGCCCGAAAAAGTCGCTGACCTCAGCGTGAAGGCTTTGCCTTCTCGAGCGCGTCGAGCTCTTCGAGGTTTGCCTTCGGGCGAGGGTCGGTGGAATCGAGCGAGCGAGCCTTCTCGAAGGCACGGCGGGCGGCGGCGTAGTCGCCCTTTTTGGCAGACGCCGTGCCGAGATTGAGCCAAGCCGAGCCGAGCTTCGGGTCGAGCTCCGTCGCCTTCTTGGCGCTCTTCAGCGCGAGGTCGAGCTCGCCACGGAGCTCGAGCGCGTGCGCGAGGTTCGAGTGAAACGTGGCGCGCTTCGGGTCGAGCTCCGTGGCGCGCCGGAGCTCGACGACGGCTTTGTCGATTTGCCCCTGCGTGCTGTACGCCGTGCCGAGATCCGAATGCACGCGCGCGTCGTCCGGGGAGAGCGCCGCCGCGCGCTCGAACGCCGAAACCGCTTCGCCGACCCGGCCGAGGAGCAGCCGAGCGGTGCCGAGATTCGTGAATGCTTCCGCGCTGTTGGGCTCGAGGGCCGTGGCCTGTTCGAGACTCGGCAGGGCTCGCTCGCTCGCGCCGACGGACATCAACGCGACACCCAGCATCGTGTTCGCGTCGACGTCGTTCGGGCGGAGCGCCACGCTTCGCTCCAGCGCCCGAATGGCTTCGTCGGCGCGTCCGAGCACGAAGAAGATCTTGCCGCGCTCGAGCTCGACGGGTCCAGACGCCGGGTCGAGCCCTTTCGCGGACTCGAGCCGCGCGAGCAGCGCAACGAGACGGCGATCGTTCGGTGAACCGCCGAGCACGACGTCGAGATTCGAGAGCTCGAACTCGGCGCGCACGACGCCGACCACGGCGCTCGCGTCCTTTGGGTCGAGGCTCGCCGCTTTTTCGTAGTGACGCTTGGCCGCTCCGAAATCGCCGCGCTCGAAGGCCGCGTCACCGTCGGCGAGCGCCCGGTCGGCGGGCGTTCCCGCGCCCCGGGCGAGTGCGCGGGGAAGGGGAGTCGGCGGTGCTGCGGGCGCCGGGGCGGCACTCGGTGGAGGCGGAACGGCGGCGGCGCTCGGAAGCGGTGCCGGGGCCGGCGCGGGCGCCGTAGCCGGCGCAGGCGGGGCGGCGGGTGATGGCGTGGCCGCGGGCCCCGCGGCGCAGGCGCCGGTCACGAAGGCGACGACGAGGGCCGACGAGCGAGCCGCCATGAAGTGACGCTCAGGGCGCGTCTTGCTTCGACGTGTGCTCCTTGCCGTCGAAGCGCAGCAGCGTCTTTTTTCCGTCGATGAGCGTCGCGAGGTTCACCGGACGGCGCCAGACTCGGACGAGCGCCGTGAGCGTTTCGCGCGCGTAATCGGGGCGCAGATCGACGCCGCGATGATCGTGACCGAGCAGGAGCTCGCCCTTGTTCTCGAAGTTCGCGTCCTCGACGCGAATGAACGGATTGCCGAAGTTCGTGAGCTGCGAGAGGAGCTTTTCCTTGACGGCACGGAACTCGCGCGAGGCGATCTCGAAACGATCGTTGCGCACCGACCAGTCGAACGAGAAGAGCTTGTGCTCAATCGCGAAATCTTCGGTCAAGAACTCGTCGATGAAGGTCACGTCGTTGTAGAGCGCTCGGACCTCGAAGATCTTCTCGCGCCCGAGCCCGAGCCGGAGATCCCAGTTCTTCTTGTCGTCGAGGTCGTTGCAGTCCTCCCACTCGGGGCCGAACTGCCCCTTGTTCCAGCGCTCCTCGATGCTCCGGTAGAGCTCGACGCCGAGCTTGTACGGATTCAATCGGCCGCCGCTCGTCGCCATGACGCCCGCGTTGTTCTCGGCGTAATCGACGATTTCGCTCCAGTCGCAGACGTCGCCCGTCATCATGCGCGAGTGCCAGTAGGAGGCCCAGCCCTCGTTCATGATCTTCGTCTCCATCTGCGGAGCGAAGTAATAGGCTTCCTCGCGAATGATGCCGAGAATCGCGCGCTCCCAGCGCTCGAGCGGCGCGTTTTCCATCAGGAAGAGCAGCACGTCCTGTTCACGCTCGACGGGGTGTTTGCCTTTCTTCTTCGCGCGAGCTTCTTCGATCTTCTTCTTCTGCTCCTCGATGTACTCTTCCGGATTGATGAATTCCTCCATGTAGTCCTTGGCACGGAGGCGCGGCACTTCGACGGCGCGCGGCTCGTCTTCCGGCTCTTCGTCGCGCCGCCGCACGACGAAGCGCGACCACGGATCCACGAGGTTTTCGAGGGAGAGGCAGACGTCGATGAACTCTTCGGCCTTCGCGATGCCGTAGCGATCGACGATCCGCCGCACCGCGGCGCCGTGATTGGCCATCTTGTCGATCCAGCGGCGGTTCGGGTCGTAGTCCTTGCCGCGACGTCGCACGGGATCGGTGATCGGCTCGCCTGCGTCGAGGTCGGTCGAGCGGAACGAGAAGTTGTTCTTGAAGAAGTCCACGTGTCCGAGCACGTGGCACATGACGAGCTTCTGATCGGTGAGGCTGTTGCCCTCGAGCAGGTACGCGTACGAGGGATTGTTGTTGATGACCATCTCGTAGATCTTCGAGAGGCCGTATTCGGAGCTCTTGCTGAGGCGCTCGAACTCCATGCCGAAGCGCCAGTGCGGG
>DASUTR010000115.1:0-3790 GCA_036374535.1 Polyangiaceae bacterium | reverse complement strand
CCGCCGGTCGCCGAACCGCCGGTCGCCGAACCGCCGGTCGCCGAGCCGCCCGTACCGTTGCCGCCCGCCGCATTTCCGCCGGTGGCCGAGCCGCCCGTGTTGCCTCCGGCACCGCCGGGTGCACCCGCCGAACCGCTGGCTCCGGCGGCACCTGCGCTGCCGCCGGTCGCCGCGCCATCGTCCGGTGCTTCGCCCGACGAGCAGGCAACGGCGAGCGGTGCCGTCATGAGTGCGAGCCCAAGAGCGCGAGTGAAGCGATGGAGGTTCATGCGGGTAGAGTCACTTTCGGGGTCGAGGATCCGTCACGAGGAGGGAATTTCGGTCTCCACCGGGTGTCCATCAAGAGTTTTCGTTCGAGAAACCGTCGGGAAACGAAATGCGGGTGAAACCCTTCACGGCCAACGGAAAATCGATCACGTGCCGCCTCTCACGCCTCTCTCGAAAGTGCTCATCCCCTTGATCCTCGCGGGGGCGGGCGTCTCGGCGTTCCACACGTACGGCGAGTACCTGCCGTCCGTCCGACGCGAAGGCGCTCCCCGGACGGCCGCTGCCGCGCCGGAAGCCACGGCAAAGGGTTCCGGTGCGCCCGGGCCAGAGCGAGCTCGGGCGCCATTGCCACAGCGTCCGGTGCGCGTCGCGCTTTCGCAGTGGCCCGGCCACATGGCGTTGCTCCTCGCGGCGGGGGGCCTGAAGACGCAGCCCGGTTCTCCGGCGCAGAAACTCGGTCTCGATCTCGAGATCGTGTTCATCGAGGACGCGCCGAGCAAGAACGCGGCATTGCAGAAGGGGGAGGTGGACTTCGTCTGGCAGACGGTCGACGAGCTGCCCATCAGCATGGGCGGCTACAAGGCAGCCGCGTTCGAGCCGAAGGCGTTCCTGCAGATCGATTGGTCGCGTGGCGGAGACGCGTGCGTGGCTTCGGCGGAAGTAAAAACGGTCGAGGACATCCACGGCCGAAAATCCGCGATGCTGCTGTTTTCGCCCGATCACACCGTGTTCGAGTTCATGATCACGAACTCGCGGCTGACTCCGGGGCAGGTCACCGAGGTGCGCAAAGCAACGCAATTTTCGCCCGATGATTTCACCTTCGGGCGCACGCTCTTCACGCAAGGGGCCGTCGACGTCGCGTGCCTGTGGGAGCCCGACGTGACGCTCGCGCTCGCCGGACGCCCCGGCGCGCACCGCCTGTTCTCGACCGCCGACGCGACGGAGCTCGTCGCCGACGTCTTGCTCACGAGCAAGGCGCTGCTCGAAGACCACCCCGAAATCGCCGAGAAGCTCGCGCGCGCGTGGTTCGCCGCCGTGTCGCTCGCCGAGAGCGATAGGCCGGCCGCCGCGCGGCTCATCTCGACCGCGGCGTCGCGCTTCCGCGACGAGCTCGGTTACGAACAGACGCTCGCGGCTCTCGGCTGGGCGAAGTGGACGGACATCGCCGACAACGCTCGCCTGTTCGGCCTCGACGGCGGCACGCCGGCGTTCGATCGTGTGTACAACCAGGCGGACGGGATCTGGATCAACTACCCGGAGGCCGAGATCAAGGACCGTTTCGCGCCGTCGGTGCTGCGAGACGACCGCATCGTAAGAAAGATTTGGGAGGAGGCTGGAAAGCCCGTCGTTCTCCCGCCCGTCGCGAGCGAGGCCGACCTCGCGCGCTCGGGCAAGCCGGTCTTCACGAAGTCCCTGTCGATCAACTTCGCCACGGCCTCGAGCCGCCTCACGCACGAAGCGATCGCCACCATCAACCAACAGGTACTCGCGCAGCTTCAAATGGCGGGCGGCATGTCCGTTCGGATCGAAGGCAATACGGACAGCGTCGGGGATCGCGACGAAAACCAGACGCTCAGTGAGATGCGCGCGAAGTCCATCGTCGAGTACCTCGCGTCGAAGGGCATCGCTCCGTCGCGCATGGTGGCGCGCGGGAACGGCCAGCGAAACCCGCTCGCCACGAACTCGTCCGCGGAGGGGCGCGCCGCAAATCGGCGCACCGACATCCTCTTCATTCGGGGCTCGAAAAACTGATGCAGTCCGCTACAAGTTCCGTCCCCTCCGCGGCGAGCAGCGCGAAGCGGCTCTTCGTGGTCCAGGAAAATCTCGTCTTGCTGGGAGGCGCGGCGCTGTTTTCGGCCGCACTCGCGTCCCCTGTGCCGCTCCTGCTCGGCGCCGCGGGCGAGCTCCTCTGGCTTTCCCTCGGCTCGCTCTCGCCCGCCGTACGTCACTGGGTCGAACGACGCGAAGTTTCGCAGCGGCGGCTGCCGGCGCCGGCAACGGCGCCCGAAACGAACGAGCCGAGCTCGCAGCGAGTGCTCGCGCCGGAATACGCGGGGCGTGTGCTCACGCTGGATCGCGCGCTCACGACGCTCCGAACGTTCGGCGGGGCGCGACCAGAGCCGCCGTTCGAGCTCGCCGTCTCGCGGCTTCGGACGATTCGACCGCTCTACGTCGGATTGTGCGACACCCACCAGAGAATCGGACGCTTCCTCGCGGGAACGCGCGAGGCACAGCTCGTCGCGGAAGCAGAGCGGCTCAAGGTGCAATTCGCCGGCGAGAAGGATCTCGGAACGCGCCTGACGCTGAAGCAGGCCATCGGCGCCGCCCAGCGCCGAGTCACGCACCGGCGCGAGATGGTGGAGCTTCAACGCAGCATCGGCGTGAAGCTCGACAGCGTCGAACGCTCGCTCGCCTATCTGGTTTCCCAGGGGCCTGCGCTCGGCTCGAACCCGCGGCTTCCCGACGAGGTCGAAGCTCTACTCGTCGAGCTCGGCCCCGCGCTCGACGTCGACGTCGACGGGTCGCGCGATAGCGTCCCCGCGCCTCCGTCGGTCTGAGCCGGCTCGCTCTCGATGTGCCGAGCGACGAGGTTCATCGCCATACGCAGGGCAGGTCCGTTCACCGCGGCGCCGCTGAGGACGCACAGGAGCTTTGCCCCGACCGAGCGGACGTGGAGCTTGTGATCGGTGAAGCGCATGGCGATCGTGCTCGAGCCGTTCCTCGCGTCGAAGCTGTCGAGGAGCCGCGCGAGCCTGGGTCCCACGTCGGCAAAGAGCTCCGCGTGAAAGACCGCGGGCAGGTCTCGGGCGAGGAGCGTCCCGTCGGCCGACAAGAGAAAACTCCCCTGCACCTCGTCGACGTCGCGCAGACCGGTCAGGGTTCTTGCGAGCGTGTTCATAGCCCGAGCTTCTCCCGCAAGGCGCCGAGGTCCACCTCGGCTCGCGCTTCCAGGCCGACGAGCTTGCCGTCCGGCTCCGCGTAGAAAAGCCGTCGCACGCCGCCCGAAAGGCTCTCGACGGCACGTAGGTCTCCCATGCCGAGCTCGTCGCCGACGAGCGCGCTCACGCGAAGCGCGTAGGCCGTCATGGCAGCGAGCTCATCCGCGTCGCCGCGCGTCGAAACGACGCGGCCGTCCGCTCCCAGACGCACGGCGCGCTCGATGCCGGCCCCACTCGGCGCCATGCCGCTTTGCGGCGGCGTCGAAGCGGGCGGCGGCGAGAGCGAGGGGCGATGGGCAGGCGGCCGGCTCGAGCTCGTGCTGGGCTTCGGAGGGCGCGGCGTCGTCGCGGTGCCGTTCGCGCGTTCGCGCGGGAAGTCGACGACTTTGCGGCGCGCCTCGTCCCGAGCGGCCGCAGCCGACATGACGAGCGCTTGCCACGGCTTCGTGATCGTGAACTCCGACGGCCAACCCGCGCGGCAGGGCTCGAACGACCCGCGGTTCCAGTCGAGGATTTCGAGGGCCGCCGTTTCCCCGAGCGCGTTCTGCGTCATGGCGTGCACGATCTGCCCCGCGTGGAAGTAG
>DASUTR010000114.1:0-8972 GCA_036374535.1 Polyangiaceae bacterium | reverse complement strand
GTCGGGCGGTGGAGTTTGGGAGCATCCTGCGACGCCGAGCAGCAGGAGGGCTACGAGCACGCTGGCTCTTCTCGTGCGCCGCAACGTCATGGTCGCTCGGCTTGGCTGCAGCGCTTCAGGCATGGGTCAGACGTCGCTCGGACGTTCGCGCGGTCGTTTCGTCGCGGAGAAGTAGTTAATGGATGCGTTCGGCGCCGATACCTGATCCGGTCTTTGCGCAGCACGCTTTGCGCCGAGCCGACGCCCGAGCGTCATGCGGCGCGCGCGGGTCACGACGATATTCCGCGTATAAAAAGAATTGCGACGAGAGCGTGACGCGCGAGCCCCCGCGAAGAAAAGCGAACCACTCGGACCCCTTCGGGAGTGTGTCGAGCAAGGATACTCATGCACCGAGCGACCCTCGTCTCACGGACCTCGCCGGGATGGCTGAGCGCTCTTTTCGTCCTCGCCGGAGCCTGCGAAACACAGCTCGGCGGTCCTGAAGGGGCCCAGGACCCCGACGGCCCGAGCTCTGGGAGCTCCGGCAGCTCGGGGAGCGGAGGAACCAGCGCGAACGGCGGCAGCAGCGGGACCAGCGGTGCCGCGGGCAGCGGCGCCGGTGGGGGTATCACCGGCGGCGCGTCCGGGAGCGGCGGAACGGCCGGCGGTGAGCCGACTGATTGCAATCAGCCGCGCGCCGCCGCGGTACCGCTGCGCCCGCTGACCGAAACTCAGTACGACAACTCCGTCCTCGACATCTTCGAGATCTCGGGGAATCCCGCGGACGGGTTCGGTCACGGGCTCGACGACATCGTTCTCGAGCAACGGGCCACGGTCGCTTCGGCCATCGCCGCTCAAGCCGCAGCGACGCTTTCGGCTTGGGCGCCGTGTACGCCACCCGCGTCGGGCAGCGCTGACGCGTGCGAGCAACGGATCATCGACGAGGTCGGCGCGAAGGTGTTCCGGCATCCGCTTTCCGAGACCGAGCGCGCCGCGCTGAAGAAGCTCTTCGACGCGGGGATCAGGGAGAAGGACTTCGCGACCGGCGTCGAATGGTTCGTGACCGGGCTCTTGCAGTCACCGGACTTCGTCTATGAAGTGGTGCGCCCGCGCTCCGCGGAAACACCGGGTGAAGTTTTGCCACTCTCGCCGCACGAGTACGCCGCGCGGCTCTCGTACTTCATCTGGGATGGTCCCCCCGACGACGCGCTGACCGCGGCCGCCGCGAACGCCGAGCTCGAGGATCCCGCCCGCCGCGACGCCCACGTCGCGCGCTTGATGGAAGATCCCCGATTCTCTCGAGGAATTGCGCAGTTCTACACGCAGTGGCTGAGCATGAAAGGCTTCGAGGAGCTCGCCCGCGACGTCGAGGGGTTCGACCAGAGCGTCGTCACGTCTCTGTCCACGTCGCTCCTCATGAGCGCTACGGAGCTCTACGGGACCCCGAGCCCGAACATCACGAGCCTGTTCTCCGGCGACACCTACTACCTCGACGACGTCCTCCGCCGCTTTTACGGAATCGCAGGGACCGCATCCGGATTCACGCCGACGTCGATGGCGGGGGAATCGCGACGCGGGATCTTGACGCATCCAGGCATGATGGCCCTCCTCGCGCGCCCCGAGGAAAGCTTCCCGATCGGTCGCGGGCTTCATCTGCTTCGCACCGTGCTCTGCGAGGTGATCCAAGCCCCGCCGCCGGATCTCGTCATCCCGCCGCAACCCCCGTTCGAGGACGGCGTCTCGACTCGAGAGCGTCTCGAAATGCACACGTCCCCCGATCAATGCCAAGGGTGCCACGGCGTCATCAACCCTGCCGGATTCGCGTTCGAAGCGTTCGACGAGGTCGGACGATTCCGCACGGTGGACCACGGCAAGACGGTCGACTCGTCCGGTCTGCTCGAGCTCGGCCGAGACATCGACGGCGAGTTCGCGCGGGGTGACGAGCTCCTGGCGAAACTCGCCGAGAGTCAGGACGTTCGCGCCTGCTTTGCGCGGAAGTTCCTCGACTTCGCGCTCGCGCGCTCGGTATCGCAAGCCGCCGATGCGTGCTCCGTTCGAGCCGTCGGTGAATCCTTCGGAGTTTCGGGTGATCTCAAGGGTCTCGTCGTGTCGGTCGCCGGCAGCGATTCGTTCCGAATGCGCCTCGCCGAAGGAGTCGCCCAATGAAATTGTCCGCACACAAGAAGCTGACTCGACGCGATCTCGTCAGGGCTCTCGGCACGGCGGCTCTGTTCTTGCCCGGGCTCGAGCTCTTCGAGCGGTCGGCGCGCGCCGCGGCACCGGGGCGAGTCTCGAAGTACATCGTCTTTTGCTACACGCCGGACGGGGTCAATCAATCGGCGTTCTGGCCCACCGGAACGACCGCGAACTATCAACTCAGTCCCATTCTGAAGCCGCTCGAGAAGTACAAGGACAAGCTTCTCATCCTCGGGCCGCAGATGAACGGTACCTCGCTCGTGGCGAACACCGGGCTCTCCTACTTCGCGCCCGTGGCGCAGCACCAGGCGCCGGTGACGTTGACGGCGCGAGCCGGCCACACCTGCACGGGGCAGTTCTGCGTCGGAAATCTCGGATTGCCGTACCTTTCGAATCAGCTCACCGCCGTCAACCGGCTGGACGCGGGGCCTTCGATCGATCAGCTCATCGCGAAAGCCGTCGGGACGAACACCGACTTTTCCTCCCTGAACTTCGGGTTGCATCCGAGAGGCGGCGACACGCCGTCGGACATCAACTATCGCGACGACGGCACGCCGCTCACGCGCTTGGCGACGGCCGATGAAGCGTGGACGCACATGTTCGGACGGGCCACGGGGACGCCGACGACGCCGTCCATGACCCCGCTCAACAAGCACGATGCAGTCACCGAGTTCCTGCATTCTCGCTTCAGTGAGCTTCGTGGCGTCGTCAGCACGAACGACCAGAGACTCTTGGACTCGCACCTCGCCGCCCTCGAGGTGTATGAGGCGCGCGCGCGCCGGCGCCTCACCGACGCGACCACCGGAGACCCGACGAACCCGGCCTGTTCCATGCCCACTCGTCGCATGGTGGCCACGGACGAAACGTCGGTCCGCACGGGCGCCGACACGGAGACGCTCTGCCCATTTTTCCTCGACATGATCGCCACCGCGTTTCAATGCGAGCTGACGAAGGTCACGTCGTTGAGCTTCGGGTATCCGGGCGGCGGCGACGCCGGGGGGCTGCGAATGCCGTGGCTCGGCTTCACCGATCCGTTGCACTTCGTTTCGCACCACGGAGGCGACGCGACGAAGCTCGACAAGTATCAGAAGATGAGCGCCTGGATCGCGAGTCAGATTGCTGCGCTCATGGATCGTCTGAACGCAATTCCGTCGGCGACCGGCGCCGGCACGCTCTTGGACGAGACGACCATCTATTGGTTCAACCGCCACGGTGACGGCGACTCGCACGCGAACTTCGCGCTGCCGAACGTGATCTTGGGGGGCACGGGGGGGTACTTCGAGATGGGGCGCTGGCTGCAGATGCCGCGGACGAACCCCACCAAGGTGCTGATCTCGCTCGCCAACGCGATGGGCGTGAACGTGCCCACGTTCGGCGAGCAGGGGCTCAGCGACACGTCTCCGCTTTCGGGATTGACCGCTTGAACGCGTCGGCTTCGCACCGTGCGCCGCCGGCGCTTGCGGCGGCACCCGTCGTGGGAAGCGCTGCCGGAGCAACACATGCCGTCGTTCCAAGCGGACTTCGAGTCGCGCGAGCTCGCGAAGCGCGCCGTTCAGGTGCTCGAGAAGCTGCCTGGGAACGAGCGAGCGCTCCTGCTCGGCCATTGGCTCGGTTCGGAGACGCTGGACGACATCGCTGCACGTACCGGCTGCTCCTCCATCACCGTACGACGGCGCTTGCGAAAAGCTCGCAAACGCTTCGAATGTCTGGCGCGTCGCGACTCCGCCCTCGCTCGCTGTCTCGACGATCCCAACTGGTCGCCTCGCTCTCGCTACGCGCAGTCGTGGAACGCGGTTCCGGCAGCGCGCGCGTGATGGGAAGCGCGCAGTTTTTGGGCCGTGTGGAAGGGTTCGGAGCGCTATACTGAACGCCATGCCCATCCCTCTCCCGCGCGGCGAACCCGTCGAGGCGGGCTCGCGGGTGAGGGTGTCGTCCGTCACGGAAAAGACGATTGGCATCGAAGAGCTCTTCCGGCGACATGCGGCTTCCATCGCGTCTCTCGGGCTCGCAATGCTCCAGAACGTGGAAGAGGCGGACGATCTCGTGCAGGACGTGTTCCTGCGTGCGTTTCGTGCTCTCGACCGCTTGGAAGACCCCGAGGGTGCGAGACCGTGGCTGATGACCATCGCGGTGCGGCTGGCGCGAACCCGCTTGCGCCGGAGAAAGCTCACGCGCCTCCTGTTTCGGTTCGACGAGCCGGACTTCGAGCAGATTGCGGCGCCGGGGGCGTTGCCCGAGCACCGGGATCTCGTGAAGAGACTCCAGCTCATCCTCGACAAGATGCCAGTCGAGCTCCGCATCGCGTGGGTGCTTCGCCACGTTCAAACGGAAACGGTAGAGAGCATCGCCGAGCTTTGCGGGTGGTCGCTGTCGACGGCGAAACGGCGCATTCAGGAAGCCCACGAGCGCGTCACGAAGAAGCTCGAAGCGCCTCCTCGCAGAGGTGAGGGCGCGCCATGACCGAGCCACGCGTGGAGAAGCACATTCAGGCCGCCCGGCGGGAGCTTCGCGTGAACGCGTGGGACAATCCGCGGGTGGAAGCAGCGTTGCGGGAGCTCGGGGTCCGGCATTCGAACGAAAGGGCGCGCCGCCGTCGTTTCGTCAAGCTCGCAGGCGTGGCCGCGGTCGCTGCGTTGCTCGCGCTCGCCGGGCTCGCATTTTTTGCAGCGCGGCCGGGCACGGTTCCGGGACCGACGGCCGGCGCGGATGGCTCGGCGTTCGAGCGCGTCTCGCTCGGTGAAGCCACGGAGGTGCGTTTTGGCCGCGGCACGCGCATCGACGTGCGGGAACGCACGGAGGTTCGAGTCGTCGTCGGCGTCGAGGCAGGGACGGCGCACTTCACGGTGCGGCACGATCCGCGCCGGCTCTTCCGCGTCATTTCGGGCGGTGTCGAAGTGGAAGATCTCGGCACGAAGTTCGAGGTCGAGAACTCGGGCGGCACCGTGCGCGTGTCCGTCAGCGAAGGCTCCGTGTCCGTTTCGCTTCCGCCCGATACGCCCCGCGGCGAGCGCAGGAAGCTCACGTTGAACGCCGGCGAAAGCGGCGTCTACGCGAGCGAGCCTCGACGCTCGGAAAGACGGAAAGCCGCGGCGACCGAGCCGTCCGCTGCTGCCAGCGTGGAATCGCCGAACGGCGCCACGCCGCCGCCGGCCGCGGCCGATTGGAGGGAGCTTGCTCGAGCCGGCAAATACCGGCAAGCCTACGAAATCCTCGCGCCGGGCGGCTTTCGAGACGTGCGCGACGAGCCGCGCGATCTGCTGCTTGCGTCGGACGTCGCGCGCCTCTCGCAACAGCCGGGCGACGCCGCAATGCTGCTCCGCAAGCTCATTTCGCGCCACGAACGCGACTCGCGCGCGCCGTCGGCCGCGTTCACGCTCGGTTGGGTGCTCATGAACGAGCTCGGACGTCCGCGAGAGGCCGCGCACGCATTCGCGCGAGCGGAAGCGCTCGCGCCGCGCGGAAACCTGGCCGAAGACGCCCTCGCCCGTGCCGTCGAAGCCTGGTACCGGAGCGGCGAGCTTGCTCGGGCGAAAGCCGAGGTCGATCGCTACGAGGCGGCGTATCCCGACGGTCGCCATCGTTCCATGCTGAAGCGGCTCGTCGTAAAGCCGTGATCGTCGCACCCGCGCTTTTGTTCGTTACGGAAGCCGTCGCAACGGCGCCGACTCCGGCGATCACCATCGACCCGTGCGTCGAAGTCGACGCCGACGAGGTGCGCCGGCTCGCCGCGATGGAGCTTCGTACCTGGCACTGGCGAACGCCGCCCGCCACCTTCGAGGTGGTCGCCGCGTGTCGAGACGAGCACGACGAGCTTCGCCTCACGAACCGGTCGCTCGGACAGATCACGGTACGCAGCATCGACCTCAGCGCTACCGGCGGCGACGCGAAGGCGCGCGAGCTCGCGCTCGCCGTCGCCGAGCTCCTCCGGCGCGCCGACATGGATTCCGCTCCGGAAGTGCCGTCGCTCCGCGCAAAACCCGTGGAGTCGGCGCCGGCGGTCCAGCCGCCGTCTCCGGAACCTCGTCCGTGGAATCTCGAGCTCGGCCTCACGGGAGCCTTTGCGAGCTGGACCGGCGGCGAAGTGCTGTTCGGTGCGGACATCGCGGGGCGGGCGCATTGGGGACGCTGGGTCATCCTCGAGCTTCGTCTCGGCGGCCGGAAGAGCCGCGCCGTGACGCTGTCGAACGGCGCCGTCGACGGGCGCGGAGCCGCCGCCGCCCTCGGTGTTGCGTTGGATGCGATGCCGTTCGTGCGTCACGCCGGCGTGTCGTTCGGCGCGCGCCTCGGCGCCGATTGGCTGCGCTACGCGGCGAGCGAGAGCGGAGACGCTTCGTACGACGGCGGGGATGCGACTTCGGTGAGTGTCGCTGCAACGACGACGGGATTCGTCGATCTCTCCGAAGCGCTGCGGCTCACGGCCGACGTCGCGGTGGGCGGCGCCTTGCACTCCGTCGCCATTCGCGAAGACGAGCGCACGGTCTCGAGCACGCGCGGCGTCCTCCTCGGGGGCGCCGTAGGACTCTCCACGTACTTCTGATGCTCATGGGCCGCTCCTCGCTCCTTTCGGTCTCCGCCGTGCTCGCGCTCGGGGCAGTGCTCCTCGCCTGCGGCGAGACGGCGATCACGATCGAGACCGGCGGACCGCCGCCGCCGCCGCCGAGCGTGGACCTCGACGAAGGGCTCATCGCGCATTGGCCATTCGACGAAATCGAAGCCGGCACGACGGTGGTGGACGCATCAGGCCACGGACACGACGGGACGCCTTCGCCGAATCCGCCGCAGCCGTCGCTCTCGGTACCCCCCGTCGGCTTTTCGAACGCGCGGAGCCTTTCGTTCGACGGAGTCGAACAGCTCGTCGACTTCGGAAACCCGGCACGCCTCGACGTTTCGGGGAACGTTACCCTGTCGGCCTGGATTCGGCCTGCGGCGCTCGACGGCTATCGAAACGTCGTGGCGCACGGCTTCCGTAACATGCCGAGTCGCGAGCTCGCTCTGCGCGTCGCCGACTCGTCGTTGGAATTCCTGGCTTGGAACAGCGTGGACCACATGGCCAGCGCTCCCGTGCCCGCGGGAGACCTCGACGACTGGCATCACGTCGCCGGCGTCTACGACGGTCGCAGCTATCGATTGTACCGCGACGGCGAGCTCGTCGCCGAGCACGCCGACGACTACGCGCCCGCCACGGTGGCGTCGCCCTGGGCGGTCGGCGGGCGAGCGGAGACGGAGCCGGCCGAGGCTCGCTACTTTTCCGGATGCATCGACGACGTGCGCATCTACGAGCGGGCGCTTTCCCCCGTCGAGATGCGCGCGCTCTTTCGCCGGTGACCGTCGCTGCTCCGAGCGTACGAACGTGCTCGCGACGCGGCGAGCGCTCCCGTCAAAAGGCGGCGTCGAACGCGACCTCGCCCGTCACGCCCACCTGGTACGCCGACACGCGACGTTCGAAGAAGTTCGCGAGCTCCTGCACGTCTTGGAGATCCATGAACGAAAACGGATTCTTCGCGCCGAACTGCTTCGAAAGTCCGAGCGTGGCGAGCCGTTGATCGGCCGTGAACTCGAGGTACTGGCGCACGTCGCGCACGGACAGCCCGGCGATACCGCCGCCGAGCAGGTCCTCGGCGAACAGCGTTTCGCACGCGATCGCTTCGTTCATCATGGCGCGCACGTCGGCCTCGAGCTCGGCGTCGAAGAGCTCAGGCTCTTCTTTTCTCACGACTTTCACGACTTCGAACGCGAATGCCATGTGCGCGCTCTCGTCACGGAACACCCAGTTCGTGCCGCCGGCGAGGCCGTGAAGGAGCCCCCGGGAGCGCAGGAAGTACACGTAGGCGAACGCCGCGAAGAAGAAGAGTCCTTCGATGCACGCAGCAAAGCAGATGAGATTGAGCAAGAAGCGCCGGCGCTTCGCGCGGGAGTCGAGCGCGCCGACCCGCTCCACCGAGGCCATCCAGCGGAAGCAAAACTCGGCTTTTTTGCGAATCGAAGGGATGGTTTCGACCGCGGCGAAGGCGCGGGCGCGCTCCTCGGGTTCCGGCAGGTAGGTGTCGAGCAGCGTCAGGTAGAACTGCACGTGGAGCGCCTCTTCGTAGAGCTGCCGCGACAGGTACATGCGCGCTTCCGGAGCGTTCAGGTGCTCGTAGAGATTGAGCACGAGATTGTTCGCCACGATCGAGTCGCCCGTCGCGAAGAAGGCGACGAGCCGTTCGACGAGGTGGCGTTCCGGCGCGCTCATCTTGGCGCGGAGGTCGCCCACGTCGGTGGAGAAGTCGACTTCCTCCACCGTCCACGTGTTCTTGATCGCGGCACGGTACATTTCGTAGAACGCGGGATACGCCATCGGCCGAAGCGTCAAGCACATGCCGGGATCGAGGAGGCGCGCGGGGCGCTCGACGTGGCTCATTGGCACGCCTCGCACGTCTCGGGGTTCTCGAGCGAGCACGCGACGGCGGCGGCGTCTTCCTCGGCGACGCTCGGCGGCGCGGGAGTCCAGCCGCGTTCCGCTCGAGGCCCCGCTTCGTCTCCGGGCGCCGGCTCCGGCGGCGGCTCGAGCGTCGCCTTGGCGATGCGCGTCGCGGGGCGCGACCGCAGGTAGTACGTCGTCTTCAGGCCCTTTTTCCAAGCGTAGAAGTACATCGACGAGAGCTGCCCGATGTTGGGGCTTTCGATGAACAGGTTCAGGGACTGGCTCTGATCGATGAAGGCGCCGCGCTCGGCCGCCATGTCGATGAGCGAGCGCATCGGGAGCTCCCACGCGGTCCGATACACGGCGCGAAGCTCGGCGGGGAGCTCCTCGAGCG
>DASUTR010000113.1:0-3838 GCA_036374535.1 Polyangiaceae bacterium | reverse complement strand
CCGAGGACACGCTGCCCGAAACCGATGCCCGCCCCGGCGCGTACGAGCTGCCAGTAGGCGACCTGATCGTCCGTGCGCAGCTTGAAAAAACCGCGCTCGACGGGGAAGCCCGCCGCGCGAAATCCCTCGAGAATGGCCGGGTCGCGATCGAAGCCGACGATGTCGTGCTCGAAGAGCTCGGGCGGGGTCTTCGGCAGCCCCCGCCGCGCCACGTAGGCCTTCGACGCGAAGATGCCGAGACGGAGCTCGCCCAGGTGCTGAGTGACGAGATCGAGCTGTGTCGGGCGGTACATGCGGACGGCGATGTCGGCTTCGCGAAAGTGCAGGTTCGAGCTCTCGTCGCTCGGCGCGAGCTCGACGGCGATGAGCGGTTCCTCGCGGCGCAACGTCGCGAGAATGTCCGGCAGGTGGTACGTCGCCATCACGATGCTCGACGTGACCCGCACCGTCCCCTCGATGCCGTGGCCTTTGCCCGCGGCGCCGAGCTCGATGTCGTGGACGGCCTGACGCATCGCGCGAGCCGACGGAAGCAGCGCCTCGCCCGTTTCGGTCAGCGTGAACCCCTTCTCCGTGCGCTGAAAGAGAGCGACGCCGAGCTGCTCCTCGATGGCGCGCACTTGGCGCCCGAGCGTCGGCTGGGTCGCGCCGAGGGCTCGCGCCGCCGCGGAAAGGCTACCGTGCTCGGCGACACCGAGAAACGCCTGCACGAGCGACCAATCGAGCGCGCTTTTGCCCATTCAGAAACGCATGGGCACTCTACGATCTTCGGCAATTCCGCGGTCGTCCGGCGCGACGCATGCTCTTCGGCGGAGACGCGAAGGAAGGAATCGTCATGACGAAAACCGCTTTGATTCTAGGGGCTTCCGGCAAGATCGGCCGCCACGGCAAAAGCGCCTTCGAGCGCGCCGGCTGGGCCGTCCGGAGCTTCGACCGCAAGCACGGAAACCTGATGAGGGACGCGGAGGGCGCCGACGTCATCGTCAACGGCTGGAACCCGCCGAAGTACCACGACTGGGCTCGCCTCATCCCCGACCTTACCCGCCAAGTGACCGCGGCGGCGAAGGCGACCGGCGCGACCGTGATCGTGCCGGGCAACGTCTACAATCTCGGCGACGAGCCGGGCGAGTGGTCCGAAGCGACCCCGCACCATCCGACGACGCGCAAGGGCCGCATCCGCGAAGACATGGAGCGCGCGTACGAGGCGTCGGGCGTTCGAACCATCGTACTCCGCGCCGGAAACTTCATCGATCCCGATCATCAGGACGACGTGATGAGCCTGCTCTTCCTGCGCGCGATCGAGCGGGGGAAGATCACCGTGCCCGGCGCTCCGAACGTGCTCCAAGCGTATTGCTACGTTCCCGATTGGGCGCGCGCCGCGGTCGGCTTGGCCGAAAAGCGCGCCGAGCTCGCGCGCTTCGAGGACGTGCCGTTTCCCGGTCACGCGTTTACGGCCGAAACTCTGCGCGTCTTTTTGAGCCGCGAGCTCGGCCGTCCGCTCGGCTACGCCTCGTTTCCGTGGTGGCTCTTCTCGGCGCTTTCCCCGTTCTGGGAGCTCGCGCGCGAGATGCTCGAGATGCGCTATCTGTGGAACACGCCGCACAGCCTGTCCGGATCGAAGCTCGCGCGCTTGCTCCCTGACTTCCGAGCGACGCCGCTCGAAGCGGTGCTGCGCGCGGGATTGCCGTCGTCGCTCGCGCGCTCTGGCTCATTGGCCGAAGCGGCGGGCGGGTGATAAAGTGCGCCCATGGTGCGGGCAGTGCGAAGCGTTCTCGTCGTGCTTGCAGCGCAGCCACTCTTTGGCTGCATCGACGATTTCGAGTGCGGTGACACGGCGAACACTTCCTGCGGCGCGCTCCATCCCGATGGGACGGACGCCGAACTCGGAGCCACGTACTGCGGGAACGTGAGAGAGTCGCCGTGCGGCACGCCGGGGCTCGAGTCCGAGTGTCTCGCGAGACTCGACGGATATGCTGCGGACGTTGTACGGGACGGGTGCGAGAACGAGCTTCACGAATACCTGCGCTGCGCGGCGGGAAGCCCGATCGAGTGCAGCACGACCGACAGCGTGCCGCCCGTTACGTCGGCCTCCGTCGCCGATCCTCGGTGCAAGCGCTTGCGCACGGCGTTTCGTGAGTGCGTCACGTGGGTGGGCGGTGAATGCGGTGTTTCTTTTGGGGTGGGCGCACCGGGCGGCCTCATCTCGTGCGGTGTCGGCTGCGAAGCGTTCGCCTCGGAGTGTGAGGGCGCTTCTCAGAACGGACCTGTCGCGTGCACGTGCACGGAGGGTCCGAACGCCGGCGTGGTGTTCGACGCCGCTGACTGCAGCTCGGATCTGATTTACCAGACCGGCCACACCTGCCGGTACTGACCGTCGCGCGCTCGACCCGCGCAGAGAACGCTCGCCTGGTAAGTGACTTGCATGATGATAGTAACCAGACTACGCTGCGCGCTCGATGCAACGAAAGAGCTTCGCCGCGATGGAATGCGCCATCGCGCGCGCGATCGATCAGATGGGCGACGGCTGGACGCTGCTCATCGTTCGAAACGCGCTCCTCGGCGCCCGCCGCTTCCAGGACTTCGAGAAGACGCTGGCGATTCCGCCGAATACGCTGTCCCGGCGACTCGACACGCTGATCGAGCACGGTATCGTCGAGCGGCGACTCTACGAAGAGCGCCCGCCGCGCGAAGAGTACTGGCTCACCGAGAAGGGGCAGGGCCTCGCGAGCGTGCTGCTCGCGTTCGCGGCGTGGGGTAACCGCTGGCTTGCGCCGGACGGCGCTTTCATCGAATGCGCGGACGCCGCCACCGGGCGCCGCATCGACCCGATTGTCGTGGATCGCAAGACGCGGCGCGAGCTCCTGCCGGGTCGCGTCGCGCTTCGAGCCGGACCCGGCGCGAGCGCGCGCCTGCGGGCCGCGCTGCGCCGTCCGGTGCTCTTCGGCTGCGCGCAAGCGGGCGCGGGAGGCTCGCCGTGAGGCGCGTGGTCGTGACGGGGCTCGGCGTCTTGTCGCCGCTCGGTGCGGGCGCCGAGCGAAGCTTTCGCGCCCTCGTCGAGGGCCGCTCGGGCGTCAGGCCCATCGAGCACTTCGACGTCTCGGACCTGCCCGCGAAAATCGCGGGGCAGGTGCCGCGCGGCTCGGCGCCGGGCGAGTTCGACCCGCTGTCGGTCGCGGCGCCGAAAGAGCAGCGGCGCATGGACGATTTCATGCTCTTCGCGCTCGCGGCGGCGGAGGAAGCGGTCGCCGACGCGGGGTGGAAAGCGCTCGGGGACGCGTTTCGCGAGCGAACCGGCGTGCTCGTCGGCTCGGGCATCGGGGGCATTCGCAGCATCGCCGAGAACGCCGTGAAGCTCCACGAGGAAGGGCCGCGGCGCGTCTCGCCGTTTTTCATTCCCGGAAGCCTCGTGAACGAGGCGTCGGGAGTCGTGTCCATCAAGTACGGGCTCCGCGGACCGAATCACGCCGTCGTGACGGCGTGCGCGACGGGCGCGCATGCCATCGGCGACGCGGCTCGCCTCATCGCTTTCGGCGACGCCGACGCGATGCTCGCGGGCGGCAGCGAAGCGGCCACGTGCCGCTTGACCGTCGCGGGGTTCGCGATCATGCGCGCACTCTCGACGGGCTACAACGATCGCCCCGCGGAGGCGTCGCGCCCGTGGGACAGGGATCGCGACGGCTTCGTGCTCGGCGAAGGTGCGGGAATCGTCGCGCTCGAGGAGTACGAGCACGCTCGCGCGCGCGGCGCGCAAATCTACGGCGAAATCCTCGGCTACGGGCTCTCCGGCGACGCCCACCACGTGAGCGCCCCGGAGCCGAGCGGCGACGGAGCGCGCCGCGCG
>DASUTR010000112.1:0-2218 GCA_036374535.1 Polyangiaceae bacterium | reverse complement strand
GCGCGACGAGACGCTCGTCGGCCTCATCGAAGAGGCGCGCACGACTGCGAACCGGTAGGCGCGGATGCAAGGCGCCGCGATCGTCAGGCACGTCGTGACCTTCGGACGCGTGCTGCGCGAGGTCGGGATCGAGGTGGGGCCAGGGCGCGTCGCCGACGCCGTGCGCGGGCTCGGCACCGTCGACCTCACGCGGCAGGACGATGTCTACTTCACGCTCCGTCAGACGCTCGTCTCGCGGCACGACGAGCTCGAGCTCTTCGACCGCGCGTTCGTCGCGTGGTTCCTCCGCGGCCCCGTCGCGCCGCTCGTCCGTCAGAAGCAGACGAGGCAGTGGGCCGAACGCGTCGCGCGCGACACGCTCGAAGCAGGCGCCGACGGCGACGAGGCGGACGACCCCTCGACCCCGCACGAGCTCGGTGCGTCGGGCCACGAGCTCCTGCGCGAGAAGGACTTCGCGGAGATGACGCCCGAGGAGTTCGAGCGTGTTCGCAAGCTCATGGCCGCGATCGCTCGCACCCGTCCGCGCCGCACCTCACGCCGGCGCTCACCCGACCCGCGCGGCGACGTGCTGGACCTCCGCCGGCTCTGTCGAAAGTCGCTCCGCACCGGCGGCGAGCCGATCGAGCAGCCGTGGAAGGCACGCAAGACCGTCCCGCGCAAGCTCGTCGTGCTCTGCGACATCTCCGGCTCGATGGACGCGTATGCGCGGGCGCTGCTCTTCTACCTGCACGCGATCGTGGGCACGGGCGCGGGCGTGGAGGCGTTCGCATTCGGCACGCGCCTCACGCGGCTCACGCCCGACCTCGCGACGCGCGACCCCGAAGCCGCGCTCGCCCGCGCGAACGAGTTCGCCGTCGACTGGGGTAGCGGTACCCGGATCGGCGCCTCGATCGCCGAGTTCAACGCGATCTACGGCCGGCGAGCGTTGTCGCGCGGGGCGGTCGTGGTGGTCGTCTCCGACGGCTGGGAGCGCGACGATCCGGACCTCGTCGGGCGCGAGATGGCGAAGCTCGCACGGGCTGCCTTCGCGGTCGTCTGGGTCAATCCGCTCAAGGGCAATCCCGAGTACCAGCCGCTCGCGGGTGGAATGCGCGCGGCCCTCCCGTTCGTTGACCGTTTCCTGCCCGGCCATAATCTCCGGAGTCTCGAAGAGCTCGGCGCCGTGCTGGCCGGCATCGAAAGGAGGCACGCAGCGTGAAAGAGATCCTGCCCGAGATCGACAGCTGGAAGGCCGAGGGCGAGAAGGTCGTCGTGGCCACGGTCGTCGCCACGAGGCGCTCGGCGCCGCGCCCGATCGGCGCGAGCCTCGCGATCTCCGAGTCCGGGAAGATGTGCGGCTCCGTGTCCGGCGGCTGCGTCGAGAGCGACGTCTTCGAGAACGCCCAGGAGGTGCTCGAGACCGGCGAGCCGAAGATGCTCTCGTACGGCATCGACGACGATCTCGCGTGGAGCGTCGGGTTGCCGTGCGGCGGCGAGATCGACGTCTTCTTGGAGCGCGTGGAGTGAGCACCGCTCGTCTCCGGCTCGCGGTCGCGGGGGAACCCATGTTTCCCCCGCGTGCCTCCTGCTTCCCGAACGCGTGGGGAACCTCCCGGTTCCCCACGCCCCTCCACGCTCATTGGCCGGGAACCGGCCAATGAGCCTCATCCACCGACTCGCGGAGCTGCGCGAGTCCGAGGAGCGCGGGATCCTCTTCACCGCTGTCGAGGGCAACGGCGTCGGAACGAAGGTGCTTGTGCTCGAGTCCGGCGAGACGGTCGGTGAGGGTCTGGACGAGGCCGTTGCGCAGTTCGACGAGCTCATCCGGCGCGGCCGGAACACGCTGCTGACACTCGCTGACGGTTCGAAGGTGTTCGCCGAGTGGTACGGGCCGCCGCCCCGTCTCTTCGTCTACGGCGCGGTGGACACGGCCGAGGCGATGTGCCGCGGCGCGAAGCTCCTCGGCTGGCACACGATCGTCGCCGACGCGCGCGGAAAGTTCGCGACGCCCGAGCGCATCCCCTCGGCCGACGAGCTCATCGTCGAGTGGCCCGCCGAGGCGATGGCGCAGGTCGAGCCGGACCACCAGACCGCGATCGTCATCCTCACGCACGACGACAAGTTCGACGAGCCGGCGCTGATCGGCGCGCTCGAGACGGAGGCGTTCTACATCGGGGCGCTCGGCTCCCGGCGCAACCAGGAGCGCCGCCGTGAGCGGTTGCTCGAGGCGGGCGTCGAG
>DASUTR010000111.1:0-9788 GCA_036374535.1 Polyangiaceae bacterium | reverse complement strand
TGCTGCGGCGCGCGACCCGCGAGGATCGCGTCGTAGTCGACGGGAATGCGGAGCCTCGCGCCGGTCTTCAACTTCCGGACGATGACGATGTCGCCGGTCGATGCGTAGCGGGTGGGCCCGCCGGCGAGCGCGAGCGCTTCCGACACCGTGAGGTACGAACGCGAGCTGAAGAGGCCCGGATTTTCGACCGCGCCGGCGACGGTGAACTGGTAGCTGTTCACCTCGACCACGGAAACCGTGACGACCGCGTCCTTGACGAACGCGGCGAGACGCGCGTTCGCTTCTTGCTGGAGCTCGGTCGACGTGCGACCGGCCGCGCGCAGATCACCGACGAGCGGCATCGTGATCGTTCCGTCGGGACGCACGATCGCGTCCGTCGACAAACCCGGATCCTTCCAGACGCTGATGCGCACGACGTCGGCGACGCCGATGACGTACGGGAAGCGTCGCGGATCGGATCGTGCCGCCTCCGCATACAAGGCTTCGTCGTTCGCGCGGGACGCGCCGCACGCACTCGCGGCAAAGACCACCAAGAACCAACCGAGCTTCGACCAAGGAGCAGTCATCGCAGATGACCTAAGCACGCTTTGCCATGTTCGCCATACCCGGAATCATCGCGCTCGTCATTTTCATTTACGTGCGTCCGCAGGAGTTCTTCGCACCGCTGCAGGCGCTGCCGCTTCTCTATTTGTTCTTCGGACTCGCGCTCTACGGCGCGCTCGTCGACGTGCGTGTCGGCAACCTGAGGCTGCGCAGCACCCCGCAATTCCCGTGGGTTCTCGCGTTTTTCGCGTACGCGTCGTGCACCGTTTTGATTCAGCGGCCGGCCGATGCATTCGGCCACATCCTGGGCCTCGCGATCTGCGTCGCGCTGTATGCGCTCGTCGCTCACGGCGTCCAAACGTTCCGCGCGCTTCACGTCGTGGCCGGAACCGTGCTCGCGACGGTGCTCGTCGTTTGCGGCGTCGGAGCGCATCAGGGCTTCGCGTCCACGGGATGCGTGGTCGTCGACGAAACCATCCGCGGCGACCAGGCTTCCGGCAGACCCGACGGCAGGCCGTGTGACAGCGTGAGGAGCTGCTATCTCGGCGACGCGGAGCCGGGGGCCCAGTACCTGTGCGAGCGCATCGGGCTCTTCGGCACGACGTCCGTCGGGCGCGGGCGCATTCGGTATCGCGGCGTCCTGCAGGATCCCAACGAGCTCGCGCTCGCGGGCGGCGTGGGCTTGCCGCTCGCGTTCGCGCTCGGCCGCGTGCCGAAGCGCACGCTCGGACGCGCCGCGCTCGTCGCGCTCACGCTCGCGCTCGTCATGCTCTGCGCGGTGCTCACGCGCTCTCGCAGCGGCCAGCTCGTCTTCCTGGCCGTCATCGGCATCTACTTTCTGCGTCGCTTCGGCTGGAAAGGCTTGCTCCTCGCGGGAACCGCGGCGTTGCCGCTGCTCGTCTTCGGCGGGCGAAGCGGCGCCGAGGCGGACAGTTCGACCAGCGAACGCATGGATTGCTGGATGGAGGCACTCTTGCTCTGGAAGTCGCACCCGATCACGGGCGTCGGACTCGGTCAATTCGGCGAGTATCACTACCTCACCGCGCACAATTCCTACCTTCTCACCCTCGCGGAGCTCGGCCCGATCGGCATGCTCCTGTTTTCGATCATCGTGTACGTGTCGCTGAAGATCCCGTACGGCGTGCTGCGACACGAAACACCGCTTGCCGTCGCGGATTCGAGCGCCGCTGCCGTAGCCAAGCCCTGGGCGACGGCATTGCTTGCGGCGTTTGCCGGCCTCGCCGTGGGCATTTTCTTCCTGTCGTTCGCTTACCACTACGTTCTCTGGATCTACGTCGGCCTCGCCGGCGCGCTCTATTCGGCCGTTCGCACGCACGACCCGACGTTTCGCGTGCGCATCGGCCTGCGCGATCTCGCGCTCGTCGCCGCAGCGAACGTGGGGATCGTCGCAACCGTTTACCTCTACACGAGGCTCGCACTCCGATGAAACGACTACGCCTGTTACTCGGAATCTCCGCGCTCTTCGCCGTCGCCGTGCTGGGCCTCGCCTGCGTCCGTTACGGCATGCGGCGCGCCGCAAACGAGGAGCAGAAGCCCGAGCGGCCTCGCTACACGCCCGTTGCGGGCCTGGAAGACGCGAAGCTTCGCCTCGCCGCGCCGAGCCCGGGCAACCGCAGGCTCTTGCTCGATGCGCGAGCGCTCGGCCGCCTGCGAGAATCGGCGCAGAAGAAGACGCCGGCCTTCGGGTACCTCGTTGCTCGCGCCGACGAGGTGACGAACAAGCAAGTGAAGTCCGGCTACCAAGGCTTCGAGTGGGCGGACGCAGTGGCGAGCGCGTCGCTCGCATGGCACGCGACCGGTGACACCCGCTACGCCGAAGCCGCCGTGGGTTACGTCCGCGCCCTGCTCGACGATCGCTACGTCGTCGGAGACGGCAAAGGCGGCCGCGACGTGGTCACGTACGACTCCGGGTACGGCATTCGCACCTTCGCCGCCTATTCGGCGCTCGGCTACGACTGGTTGCGGGGCGCGCCCGGCATGGACGAAGCGCTCCGCGCGCGCATCCTCGAACGGCTGGGCGAGTGGCTCGCCTGGTACGAAGAGAAAGGGTACCTGCGCGACCGTCCCACCGCGAACTACTACTGGGGCTACCTCACGGCGGCGAGCTTCGCCGGCCTCGCCGCTTCGGGTGAATCCGCTGCGGCCGATCGCTGGCTCAAGCTCGCTCGTGACGAGCTCTCGAACAACGTCTTGCCCGCATTTCGCGAAGAGCTCAAAGGCGGCGGCTGGCCCGAGGGCGCTCAGTACGGCGCCTACACGACCGCCGAGATCGCACTCGTCGCCGAAGCGTTTCGGACGGGCGCGGGCATCGACGTGACGAGCAAGCTCCCGTGGCTCGAGCAAACGGTGACGCAACACGTCCACGCCCTCCTTCCGGACGAAGGCACCGTTTACGACGGCGGAACGTGGACCGAGCATCCAGCTCGACCCTCGGCTTTGCCGCTGGCCGCGGCGAGCATCGCCCTCGAAACCGTGAACCCGACGCGCGCGGCCGAGGCGCGCTTCATGGTTCGGAATGCGCTCCCGCCGCTCCGCCGCGAGCAGGCTTGGATCGGCCTGCTCGCCGATCGGCCGGGCGGCGCCGAACGCAATCCTCGCGAAGGCGCGCCGGCGAGCCTGCACGTTCCGGGCATGGGGCTCACGTTCGTTCGAAGCGATTGGAGCAAGAACGCGCTGTGGGCGTCGTTCCAGGCGGGCCCGCGCCTCGCCGAGGACCACCAAGACAACGATCAGGGCCACTTCGTGCTCGCTCGCGGGGCGGATCTCCTGTTGGTCGACGGCGGCGGCTCCGAAGGGTCGGCGACCATCAATCACAACACGATCCTCGTCGACGACGGCGGCCGCCACCTGACGTACCCGCCGAATCAGGGTGTGTGGGGCGCGCGCAAGGTGAAGACGACGCGCTTCGCGGACGACGGCGAGGTGGCCGTCGCCACGGGCGACATCGGTGAGGCCTACGCGCCCTCGTGCGCCCGCGACAACTGCGACGACCGCTCCGTGGAACGGTTGATCCGAACTTTCGTAGTCGTACGACCAGCAACGCTCGTGATTCAGGACGCCGTCGTGCTCGAGCGACCGGAGTTCTCCGTCACCTTCGCGGCTCACCTGACGACCGAGCCACGGGTGAACGGCAGCGTCACGAGCGCGGTCGTCGGCAAATCGCGAGTGGACGTGAGGACGCTCGTCCCGGGCGACGCGAAACCGGTGGTGCTCCGCGAGCCGACGCCTTCGGGCAAGGGTCCTCATCGACTGAACCAACCGTGGGGCCCGATGTGGCGCCTCGAGGTTCCGAGCCCGAGCGGCAATCGCGAGCGCGAGCTCTTGCATTTCGTCACGACGGGCGCAGCCGACTCACCGCCCGTCGCGGCGGAGCTTCTGCGAGGCAAGGGCCTTCACGGCGGCGCCGCGCGCGTGGAAGGGCGGCGTATCGTCGTGCTCTTCGCCGAAGACGGCTCGACCGAGCACTCGGTGTCGCTCGGCGGCGCCGCGGACATAGCGACGGTGGTGAACCTCTCGCCCGGCAAGCGCTATCGCGTGGAGCTCGATCCGGGCCCGTGCTCGCTGCGACTCGGCGAGTCGAAGGACGGTCGAGACCGGCAGGCTACGAGCGGCGGCTTCTTGCGCATCGACGCGAGCCGCTGCGTCTCGAAGTGAAGGAAGCCATGCGCGTGCTCGTCGTCTCGTACACGTTTCCGCCCGTCGGAGGCGTGGGCGTCCAGAGAGTCCTGAAACTCGTGAAGTACCTGCCGCGCTGCGGCGTAACGCCCTCCGTGCTGACCGCGCGCGGCGCGTCGGTGCCCTTGCTCGACCCCGCGCTCGAGCGCGAGGTCCCGGCCGGCGTCGAGATCCTGCGCGCCCGCACGCTCGAGCCGGCCTACTCGACCAAGGAGCTTGCATGGCGCGCGAACGGCGATGCTTCGCGTTCGCTCAAGAGCCGCTCCCTGGCCGCGGCCACCCGCCTCGCTCGGCGCCTTCTCGTTCCCGATCCGCAAGTATTGTGGCTGCCCGCGGCGGCCGGAGCGCTCGCGCGCCGGCTCGCGTCCCGCCGCGCCGACGACGTCGTGTTCATCAGCGGGCCGCCGTTTTCTCCCTTCCTGCTCGCGCTGCTCGCACGGCTCCGGCCGGGCACCGGCGTGGTTCTCGACTACCGCGACGAATGGACCACCACGAGCACGATGTACGAGATGTCCGCGTCCCCGACGGCGGCGAAGCTCCTCGAGCAGCGACTTTGCGCGAAGGCGCACGCCATCACCACCGCGACCGACGAGTTCAGGAGCGCGCTGCTCTTGCGCTTTCCGTTCCTTCCCGCTGACCGCGTGGTGACCATTCCGAACGGGTACGATCCGGAGGACTTTCCGAGCGATCTCCCCTCGCCCCCCGTCGACCGCTTCGTTCTCGCCTACGTCGGGACCGTCTACCGAATGACGAGCGCGCGCGGCTTCCTCGCGGGCCTACGGCTGTTTCACGAGCGCTCGCCCGAGCTCGCACGCTCGCTCGAAACGCGGTTCGTCGGCCGCATCGTCGCCACGGAGGAGCCGTACTTCGAAGGCAGCGAAGCGCTCGGCGTTCGGCGAGTCGGCTACGTCGGACACCGCCGCGCCATCGAAGAACTGGCCGGAAGCCATGCCGCGATGTGCCTGCTGCCGGACCTCGAGGGCAACTCTCGCATCTATCCGGCGAAATTCTTCGAAATCATGCGCCTCGGCCGGCCATGTCTCGCGCTCGCTCCCCCGGGCGCCCTCGCGAACCTCGTGCGGCGGTGCCGCGCGGGCGAGGTCGTGGCACCGGACGACGCTGCGGGCATCGCCGAGCTGCTCCAACGCTGGGTGCGTCGATTCCTGAGCGATCCGCATGCCCGGCCGAGCGGACCCGTCGATATCGAGCGCTTCGATCGTCGCGAGCAGGCGCGCGCTTTCGCGAGCGTCTTCCGCACGGCGCTCGCCGACGCACGTGACCGGCGCGTTCTCGTCAACGAGCCTTCGCGAGATCCGGAGGAGCGTAATGCTTCGTGAGGGTGAGCACGTTGGGCACGTCCGGCGGACTGCCGCCGCGATAGCTCACGGTGTCCACGCACGAACGGATGATGAAGAGCCCCATGTTCGACTCGGGCAGGCTCGAGGGCGCGGTCGCCGGTGCGCCCGTCGGATCGAACACGGCGCCCGTGTCGATGAGACGGACGCTCATTCCGTTGGGAAGAACCTCGAGCTCCAACTCTACCTTGCCGGGGGCCCGCCCCCGATAGCCGTGAATCGCCACGTTGTTAAACGCTTCGCCCACGGCAGAGACGATCTTGTCGTCGAATTCGTCCGCCTGCGCTCGGCTTGCTTCTTGCTTCGATTGCGCGCGAACCAAACGACAGAACGAGCTCACGGCTCGCAGAACGAGATCTCGATACTGCAACGTACCCGGCACGGACAGTCGAACGATGTCGATGTCATCCATCCCTGTACGGTCCCCATCCTACCAGATTGACGCTTCTGCGACGGCACAGGCCGTCCAGATTCCGCTTTCGGTCCGGATCACGAAGCGGGCGCTCGATCTCGTCCTTTCGGGCGTAGGGCTCCTGGTCGTCGGGCTGCTCTTTCCCTTCATTGCCCTCGCCATTCGGCTGGATTCCAAGGGACCCATCCTTTATCGGCAGCGTCGCGCGGGTGCGCTCGAGGGGCGAACCGCCACGGGGCAGCCGCGCTTCAAGCCGTTCGACATGCTCAAATTTCGCACCATGCGCGTGGACGCCGAAAAATTAACAGGCGTCGTCCTCGCCGGGGAGAACGACCCCCGCGTCACGCGCGTCGGCCGCATGCTGCGTAAAACCCGCCTGGACGAGGTCCCCCAGCTCTGGAACGTCCTCATCGGGCAAATGTCGGTCGTGGGGCCGCGCCCCGAGCGCCCGGAGCTGCTCGAAAACCTCGCGCTCGCCATCCCGTTCTTCGAAGAGCGCCTGCGCGACGCGAAGCCCGGCATCACGGGGCTCGCCCAGATCTCGCTCGACTACTCGGGCCGCGCGCCGCGCGGCAGCGCCGTCACGGAGCTCGAAGGGTCGCTCTTGAATCCGTTCGGGTTCGAAGAAGCACGCGGGTCGCTCGCCGACGACATGCGCACGAAGCTCCTGTTCGATCTCGCCTACGTGGCGGCGCTCGAACGCTTCATGACGTTCATCGTCATGGAGCTCACCATCATCGTGAGGACGCCGCTCGTCATGCTGCGCGGGCTCGGAAGGTAATTCAATGATCATTGCACACGTTCTTTCGTCGTTCGGCCTCGGTGGGCAGGAAAAAGTCGCGCTCGATCTCGCGACCAAGCAACGCCACGCGGGTCACTTCGTCATGGCGGTATCGCTCGCGGCGCCGCCCGAGGGGCCCATCGCCCCGGAGTTCCGGCGCGCCGGCGTGCGCGCCGAGACGGTCGCCAAGGGCGACGGCGTCGACGCTTCCCTGCCCGTGCGGCTCGCGGCGCTGCTGCGCGCAGAGCACGTGGACGTCGTGCACACGCACAATCCGCATGCCCTCATCTACGGCGCCCCCGCCGCCGGACTGGCTCGCGCGGCCATCGTCCACACGAAACACGGCGCGAACCCCGACGTGGCGCGCCGCCGTTGGCTCCGGCGCGTGGCATCGACGCTCGTCGACGCGTGCGTGGCCGTCACCCCGACGCTCGCCGCGATGGCTCGCCGTGACCAGGATTGCAATCCCGAGCTCTTGCACGTCATCCCGAACGGAATCGACATGCGGCGCTTCGCGCCCCGCGCCGAGGCGCGCCGGCGGATTCGGACCGAGCTCGGCATTCCCGAAGACGCGTGGGTCGTCGGCACCGTCGGCCGGCTCGCCCCGGAGAAGGACCACGGGCTCCTCATCGATGCCATGGCTCCGCTCCTCGACGAGCGCCGTCACCTCGTCATCGTGGGTGACGGGAGCGAGCGCGACGCGCTGCGGAAGCGCGTCGACGGAACGCTTCGCGGCGCCTACGTACATTTGACCGGGGCGCGCGACGACGTCGAGTCGCTGCTCGCGGCCTTCGACACGTTCGTCTTGAGCTCGAAGACCGAAGGTCTGCCCCTCGTCCTCCTCGAAGCGATGGCGACCGAGCTGCCCGTCGTATCGAGCTCGGTGGGCGGAATCCCCGACGTGATTCGCCACGACTCGACCGGCTTTCTTTTCCCGTCCGGCGACAAAAACGCGCTCACGAAAGAGCTCCTTCGCGTCTTCGGCTCGCCGGAGCTCGGCAGGCGCATCGGAACCGCGGGCCGCCACGCCGTGACCGAGACTCACTCGATCGAGCGCATGTTCGAAAGCTACGACGCGCTCTATCGCAGCGTCCTCGCCAGCAATCACCGAGAGCTTCACGCCGCCGCGCCCACGCTGCGAGCGGGATGAAGAGCATCGCCTTAGTTTCGCTCGCCGCGCTCGTCTACACGTACGCCGGCTATCCCCTGGTCGCCGCGCTGTGGGCGCGCATCGCGCCTCGAAGGTTCGCACCCCGCGACGACTTCGAGCCCAAAGTGAGCGTTTGCCTCGCCGTGCACGACGGCGCGAAACACCTCACGCAGAAGCTCGAGAGTATCCAGGCGCTCGACTACCCGAGCGACAAGCTCGAGATCCTGGTGTGCTCCGACGGCTCCACGGACGCAACGGTCGCCATCGCGACCGCGCTCGCCGAGCGCGATCCCCGCATCGTCGTCTTGTCGAATCCCACGCGACTCGGAAAGCCGGCCGCGCTGAACCGACTGCGGCTCGCCGCGCAGGGCGAGGTGCTCATGATGACGGACGTGCGCCAGACGCTTCATCCCGGCTGCCTCCGGGCGATGCTCAGTCTCCTCGCCGATCCGAACGTCGGCTGCGTCTCAGGCTGTCTCGTGCTCGACGGGAACACCGGCGCGAGCGCCTATTGGCGCTACGAGCGGTTCATTCGGAGCTTCGAGGCGCGCGTCGGCGCGATGGTGGGCGTGAGCGGAAGTCTCTACCTGATCCGCCGCTCGGACCTCGGGGAGCTTCCCGCCGACGTCTTGCTCGACGACATGTTCGTCCCTCTCAAGGTCGCGCTTTCCCGGAAAAGCATCGTGCTCTGCCGTGAAGCCGAGGCCTACGACACGGCCTGCGACGACGACCGCGAGTTTTCGCGCAAGGTACGAACCCTCGCAGGAAACTACCAGCTCGTCGCGATGCTGCCGTCGTTGCTCGTGCCGGGTAAGAGTCCGGTCTGGTTTCAACTCGTTTCGCACAAACTCCTGCGCCTCGTGTGCCCCTGGGCGCTGTTCGCCGTGTTCGTTTCGTCGCTGTTCCTCGCGTTCGACCCGACTCTCGGCGCGCTCGAGCTGCTCTTCTTCCGTACCCTCGCGCTCGGCCAAGTCGCCTTCTACGGGCTCGCCGCGCTCGGCTCCCGCGCCGGACGTGTCGGGGCCCTCGCGCGAACGTTCGTCGTGCTGAACGCAGCCGCCCTCGTGGGCCTGTGGCGTTTCGTGCGGGGCACGCAGGCGGTGACCTGGTAGCCCCGCAGACGGGTTCGGCAGCCGGCGGCCGTAACCTCGTCCTACTCCACTACTCCACCGTCACCGATTTCGCGAGGTTTCGCGGGCGATCGACGTCGCAGCCGCGGAGCGACGCGACGTGGTACGCAAAGAGCTGGAGCGGCACGCTGTAGAGAATCGGTGCGAGGCGCCGGTCGGTGCTCGGCAGCTCGACCACCGCGCTCGCCACGTCGTCGAGCGCTCGCTCGCCTTCGTCGACGAAGCCGATGATCTTGGCTTCGCGGGCGGCGGCTTCCTGCAGGTTGCTGAGCGTCCGATCGCGGTTGCCGTCGGAAGGCATGAGGGCAAGAACCGGCATCTCGCGGTCGATGAGAGCGATGGGACCGTGCTTCATCTCTCCGGCCGGGTAGCCTTCCGCGTGGATGTACGAGATCTCCTTGAGCTTCAGCGCTCCTTCGAGAGCGATGGGGTAGAGCGAGCCGCGACCCAGGTAGAGTGCGTTGCGATCGCGATACGAGGCGAGCGCTATCGATTCGATCTGGCTTTCCTTGGACTGAACGCGCTCGATGAGCGGGGGCAGATCGCGCAGTCCCCGCAGCAGACGATCGAGCAATTCGGGGTCCGCGCCACCGCGCCGCCGCGCGATGTCGAGAGCGAGCAGCGTCAGAACGGTGAGTTGCGTCGTGAACGCCTTGGTCGACGCGACGCCGATCTCGGGACCCGCTCGCGTGAGCAGCGTCGCCTCCGCGGCGCGCGTCGC
>DASUTR010000110.1:0-4632 GCA_036374535.1 Polyangiaceae bacterium | reverse complement strand
CACGTCGACCATCGTGTTCGTGGTGCGCAAGGGAAACCCGAAGGGCATCAAGGACTGGAAAGATCTCGTGAAACCCGGCGTCGAGGTGGTCACGCCGAACCCGAAGACGAGCGGGAACGGGTACCTCTCGTTCTTCTGCGCCTGGGGCTCGGTGGTGCTGCGCGGCGGCTCGCGCGAGGACTCCGTGAAGTACGTGACCCAGCTCTACAAGCAGGTGCCCGTGCTCGACTCGGGGGCACGCGGCGCCACGACGACGTTCGTGCAGAAAAAGATCGGCGACGTGCACCTCGCCTGGGAAAATGAAGCACACCTCGAAGTGAAGGAGGCGAAGGGAGAGCTCGATCTCGTCTACCCCGAGATCAGCATTCGCGCGGAGCCTCACGTCGCGATCGTGGATGGAAACGTCGATCGAAAGGGCACGCGGGCTGCGGCCGAGGCGTACCTCGAGTTCGTCTATAGCGACGAGGGGCAGGAGCTCGCCGCCAAGCACTACTACCGCCCGCAGAACCCGGAGATCCTGAAGAAGCACGCTGCGACGTTCCCGGAGATCAAGCTCTTCCCGGTGACGGACATCGCCAAGGATTTTCCCGACGCGCACAAGCAGTTCATCGCCGAGGGAGGCGTCTTCGACGGCATCTACAAGCCGAAGAAGTAGCCGAAGAGGTCGTTCGTTCGAAGAGCCGCACCATGCAGTCCGTCAACCGCAAGGTCTTGCCGGGGTTCTCGCTGACCCTCGGTTACACGGTCTTCTATCTGAGCGTGCTCGTGCTCTTCCCGATCACGGCTTGCTTCTTCCGTGCGGCGACGCTCTCGTTCGACGAATTCTGGGGCGCCGTTTGGACGGAACGGGCGCGCGCGGCTTACCTGCTCACGTTCGGGACCTCGCTCGTCGCAGCGCTCGCGAACGTCGTGTTCGGTGCGCTCATCGCGTGGGTGCTCGTGCGCTACGAATTCCCGGGGAAACGCTGGATCGACGCCCTCGTCGATCTGCCGCTCGCGCTGCCGACCGCGGTGGGCGGGCTCGTGTACGCGAGCCTCTACGTGAAGTCGGGGTGGCTCGGCCAGCACCTCGTGCCGCTCGGCATCCACGGTGCGTACACGCGTTTCGGTATCGTGCTCGTCTTGATCTTCGTGGGACTGCCGTTCGTCGTGCGCACCGTCCAGCCGGTGCTCGAGGATTTCGACGCCGAGTCGGAGGAGGCGTCGTCGTCGCTCGGCGCCACGCGCTTTCAGACATTTCATGCCGTGATCCTGCCGGCGCTCCTGCCGGCGCTCATCACGGGGTTCGCGCTCGCCTTTGCGCGCTCCGTCGGCGAGTACGGCTCGGTGGTGTTCGTTTCGGGCAACATGCCGTTCAAGACGGAAATCGCGCCGATTCTGATCGTCGCGCGGCTCGAAGAGTTCGCCTACAGCGAGGCGACGGCGATCGCGGTCGTACTGCTCGTGATCTCGTTCTCCATGCTCTTTTTGATCAACTATCTCGAGAGCTGGACGAGGCGCCATGCCGGCTGATGGCGTTGCCGTTTCCGTGGCGCCCCCGGCCCACCGCGGCGTTCAGGTGCGCGTGGCGCGCGAGGATCCCGCGTGGGTGCGCTGGGGGCTCACGTGTCTCGCCGTCGGCGTGGTGGGATTGCTCATCGTCGTGCCCGTCGCGAACGTCTTCGTGGGTGCGCTCACGGAGGGCATCGGCACCTATTGGAAGAACCTCGTCGAGGACGCCGATACGTTGCACTCCATCGTGCTCACCCTGACGGTAGTGCCGTTCGCCCTCGTGCTGAACGTGATTTTCGGGCTGGCGGCGGCGTGGACGATCTCGCGCTTTCGGTTTCCCGGACGCACGCTGCTCACCTCGCTCATCGATCTGCCGTTCTCCGTTTCGCCCGTCGTCGCGGGGCTCATGTTCGTGCTGATCTTCGGGCTGCAGGGCTACTTCGGCGCTTTCCTGCGACGCGACGGCTACTCGATCATGCCGTACGTCGTCGCGACGTTCGTCGTGTTCGTCCTGCTCGTGGGCTATCTCTTGTTCCTCCCCGCGAGCAAGCAGCGCCGCACTGGGTTTTTTCGGCTGTCGCCGTGGCTCGTGTGTCTCGGCGGCGCGCCGCTCGCGTTCGCGCTGCTCGTCGTCGCGCAGCAGGTGTTCGGCGTTTGGCCCGAAAATCAGAGCCTCAAGATCATTTTTGCGACGCCCGGTCTCGTGCTCGCGACGTCCTTCGTCACCTTTCCGTTCGTGGCGCGGGAGCTCATTCCCGTGATGGACGCCGTCGGTCCGGAGGAAGAGCTCGCCGCGCTGAGCCTCGGAGCGAACGGCTGGCAGATGTTCTGGCACGTGACCGTGCCGAACGTGAAATGGGGTCTCGTCTACGGGGTCATCCTCTGCAACGCGCGGGCCATGGGCGAGTTCGGCGCCGTGTACGTCGTTTCGGGGCACATCGCGGGTCAAACCGACACGATGCCGCTGCGCATCGAGAAGCTGTTTCAAGAGTACAACCTTCCGGGCTCGTTCGCCGTCGCGTCCGTGCTGACGCTCGTCGCCATTTTCACGCTCGTCGTGAAGAGCCGGCTCGAGAGCAAGCTGCCGTCGCCGACGAGCCCGGCGGAAGCGCGGAGCGAATCATGAGCATCGAAATCAGGAACGTCTCGAAACGATTCGGGAGCTTCGTCGCCGTGAACGACGTGAGCCTCGAGGTCCCGAACGGCGCGCTGCTCGCGCTGCTCGGCCCGTCAGGCTCGGGCAAAACCACGCTTCTCCGCATCATCGCCGGGCTCGAAGTCGCCGATCAGGGCTCGATCCTGCACGCGGGTGTCGACATGACCGCGCGATCCGCCCGCGAGCGGCAGGTCGGCTTCGTGTTTCAGCACTACGCCCTCTTTCGCCATATGACGATCGAGGACAACATCGGCTACGGCTTGCGCGTGCGCGGCGTGAAGCGGGCGGAACGCCGCGAGCGAGTGAACGAGCTCTTGAAGTTGATTCGTCTCGACAGCTTCGGGTCTCGCTATCCGTCGCAGCTCTCGGGCGGCCAGCGCCAGCGCGTGGCGCTCGCACGCGCTCTCGCTGCGCGACCGAGCGTGCTCTTGCTCGACGAGCCGTTCGGAGCGCTCGACGCGAAGGTGCGAGCGGAGCTTCGCCAATGGCTGCGCCGGCTGCACGAAGAGATTCACGTGACGAGCGTGTTCGTGACGCACGATCAAGAGGAAGCGTTCGAGGTTTCCGACCGCGTCGTCGTCATGAACGAGGGCAGAATCGAACAAGAGGGCACGCCCGCGGAGGTATTCGAGCACCCCGCCAACGCTTTCGTCATGGATTTTCTCGGCAACGTCAACGTCTTCCACGGCGAGCAAGGCAAGGCGGTGGCGCCGAACCTCGAGGTCGCGAGCGATTCGGACGCAGAGGGACCGAAGGCCGCCGTGTACGTGCGCCCCCACGAGTTCACGATCGAAGCGCGCCGGAACGGTGGCGAGAGCCTCGAGGCGAAGGTGCTCCACGTGAACCCCGCGGGCTCGCGCGCGAAGGTCGAGCTTCGCATCGTCGAGTCCGAGCAGCTCATCAACGCCGAGGTCACCGTCGAACGTTTTGCCGAGCTCGCGCTCAAGACCGGCGACACCGTCTACGTCTCCGCGAAGAAGGCGCGCGTGTTTCCGAGCTATTCGATCTAGCCGCGGGCGAGGGGCGCTACTCGACCACCACGTGCAACGTGAAAGGTGCGCTCTCGCCGGAGTGCGGAATCTCGATGTCCGCGCCTCCCGCTTCCGCGCCTTCGAACTTGCAGCGCTGAAGCGGACCGCTCGGGTTCTGCGCACTATCCATCGCGAGGCGGACGAAACGCACTGCCGCGCCCGAGACGACCGGCGTTTCGAACCGGCCCTGTCCGACCGTCTGGAGTCGCACGTCGATGCTCTGACGGACCTCGATCGTCACCGTGCTGCCGCTGTCCGCCCGAGTGAGCTCGAGCGCCGCCGGCACGCTCGGCTCGTCTTCTGCCGAGCAAGCCATCGCGCACGACATCGAAATACCCGCCACCACTACCCATGCTCGCTTCCACCAACTCACCACTCACCTCCGCGGCCGATGTTACACGAAGGCGCCTTGGCGGAGCAGGTGGGAGGCTTCGCCGTGCACGCAACGGCGTGTCTAGGGCGAGCGCGTCCGCGCGCCTCGCCCCGAGCAGTTCCTTTGGCCCCGACGTGATGGACCACCAGGCAGGATTCGTCGTGCAACGTCGCCGCCGGAGGCGGCGCCGTTGCATTCGAACCCGCGTATAACGGTTGCAATCGGCTACCGAGCCGGCCACGCGGGCCCATAGGAATGCAAGAGCCTTCACGGAGAGGGGTTCGAAGGATCGAAGCGTCGATGCAGGTCCGAGCGCAAGGACAGGCCATTCGCGACGGCGTGCTCACCACCGGCGGCGTAGGGCTTGCCGCGTGCGGCTGGCGCTAGATGGCGCGAGTCGGGCGCAGCTAGCGCCACAGTCGGCGCTAGTTGGGCCAGTCGTCGAAGCCTTTGAGCGTTTGCACCCCTTTTGGTGCCCTCCGTCGCTGGCACTCGGGCTGCATGGGGCACCGGCGCGGTGAGTGGGCTCCCGTGGGCCCACGGAAGGAGGAAAGTACCATGAAGAAGTGGCTGGCATTGAG
>DASUTR010000109.1:0-7951 GCA_036374535.1 Polyangiaceae bacterium | reverse complement strand
TTCGGACGCCGGGCCGGGCCCGGGGGTGATTCAGAAGAGCCGCGCGTGTCCGAGGCTGAGCGGCTCGTCGCCGCGGCGCGGCTTGATGAACACTTCGTAGTTCCCGCTCTCGTCGAGCCGCTTCGGGAGCTCGAGGCGATGCGACAGAAGCCCGGGCCGCTTGGCGCCGCGCTTGGCTTCGACCGTCGCCGTCCAAACGGGAAGCCCGCCACGGCGAAGCTCGACGACGTACGCGTCGTTATGGCTCAGGCTGAGCTCGACCCCGCCGACGCTCGGGAGCTCGCCGGCGGCGATGATGAGCCCATCGCGCGCGAACGAGACGTGTGCCGGATGATTCCAGAGATTTTTCGAGCTCTTCGGTTGGGCCACGAGCGCTGCCGGCACGGTGAGCGGGCGCCCGCGCGGCGCACAGCGGAGCGCCTCGAGGTCGTTCGAGACTCGCGTGAGCGCCACACGCCGGAGCTTCATCGAACGTGCCGTGCCTCCGGGTGCGATGACGATAGAGATCGGGGTGCGCCCATCGGACTGAACGACGACCTCGTTCAGAAGGGCGCTGCGCGGCATCGACACATCGCGGCAGCGGACGTCGACGACAGGAGGGCCGTCGGAGGGAATCACTTCGAGACGATAGCGACCGGCGGGCAGCTCGAGCTCGGGCAGCACGCCCGGCGCCCCCGGGTCGAGCTCGGCGACGAGAGCGCTCGAACGCTCGATCGCCGCCGAGGCGCGCGACGCTTGTCCGGTGAAGAGATAACCGGGAACCTCGATGCGGTCGTCCTTCCGCGTGATACCGAGCCGGCCGCGCTCACGCCGGATCCAGAGCTCGCCTATCGCCGTGTTGCGCGGGATGCTCTCGACGCTGATGAGCTGATAATTCTCGAGGAAGCGCCGGTTTCGGAAAAGCTCGAGACCCGCCTCCGACGTGGGCGTGGCGCGGCCGGGTCCGTCTCCGAACACGGCGAGATCGGGCGAGCGCGCGAGGACGTCCGCGGCGCTCGCCGGCGCCTCGCCGTGGACTCCGCCGAGATCGAGGACCTCGAGGTCCGACGAGTAAGCGAGCGCGCCGGGCGTGTCGGCGGCGACGAGCGGCCGCTTCGTCGCGAACGCCCGTCCGAGCGTTCGCCCGACGGCGATGCCCTCCGACGCCGAACGCTCGGTCTTCACGCGCCGCGCGTCATCCGTCTCGGAGCTCTGCGTGAAATGGAGGAACGCGCAGAGCGCGAGGATCGGCAAGGCGAGCACGCGCTCGCCGGAAATACGCGACCACTCGTCACCGACCTCGTCGGCCGCCAAAAAGCACAGCGCGACGAGCGCCGGCACGAGCGCTCGGTGACCGGGCGCGGGCTCGGGGCCGCCCGCCACGGCGGTGAGCGTCGTGACGAGCACGACCGCCCACGGCATCGCGAGCCGAAAGCGCTCCCCGCGGCGCACGCTGAGCACCGTGGCCGCGAGCGCGAGCAGCACGAGCATGCTCGCCGCGGCGTAGCCGCTGCCGACGAGCTCGAGCCCGCTCGCGAAACGGTGTGGAACGGTCTGCCGAGCCGGGCTCGGGAGCCAGTCGCCGTAGTACGAGAGCCGGAAGAGGAGTCCGGCGACGAACGCGACGCCGGTCGGAATTGCCTCGCGAAGGACGCGTCGCACCGACGCAGCGCTCGGGCGAGGCAGCAGTGCCGCGCCGCCGAGCAACGCGAGCGCGAGGAACACGCCGTCGGCGCGGAGCAGCGTGAGGCCCGCGAGCGGCAAGCCGGAGAGCCAAGGACGGCGCGCCCCCTCGGTGAACGCGGAGCGTTCGAGGAGCCGGAACGCGAGCGCGACGAGCCCCGCGACGAGCCCCTGCTCGACCCCCGCGACGGCCGCCACGGCGACGGGCACCGTCGCGACCATCAGCACGCCTCCGACGGCGAGGCGCGGCAAGAACACGCCGCGCCGCCGGGGCTCGAGCCCCACGCAGCCGATGGCGAGGAGCACCCCGGCAAATCCGAGCGCCCGGGCGGCCGCGATGGGCTCGACACCGACGGCGTCGAGGAGCGCGTTCATGACGAGCCACAGGAAATTCGCGTAGCCCTCGACGTAGTCGCCTTCGGAAAAAGTCAGGCCCCGTCCGCTCGCGAGACGGCTCGCATAGCGGAGCGAGGCGAGCGTCTCTTCCGACAAGAACGGCCAGTAGCGAGACGCGTGGAGGGCGAGAGCCGCTCCGAGCAGGGCGAAAGCGACGTAGAAGAAACGACGGGAAGTCACGAACCCGGCGACTATTACTACGGCCGCCGGCGATCGTGCGCGGATCACGCCCTAGCCCGGCGCGTATCCCGTCACGAGCACCTGCGCGAGCAGCCCCCAGCCGTCGATGGCCACGAATAGGAGCAGCTTGAACGGCAGGCTCACCTGGTTCGGGCTCGTCATCTGCATGCCGAGCGCCAAAAGCACGTTCGAAACCACCAGATCGATGACCAGGAAGGGCAGGTACAGCGCGAAGCCCAAGGCGAACGCCTCGAGCAGCTCGGTCACGACGAACGCCGGCACGAGCACGACGAGGTCGTCCCTGCCGACGCGGGCGCGTTCCGGCTCGGGTCGGGCGGCCCGCGCGATCTCGTAGAAACGCCCGCGCTCGCGCTCGCTGGCGTTTGCCCGCAGGAACGCGCGCAGCGGCTCGCGCGTCGCGTCCACCATGCCGAGCACCCAAGCCGCCGTCTCGCGCTCCGCCGTCGGTTCGAGCAGCGGGCCGGCGCGCTCGGCGATGCGCGACCCTACCGGGGCCATGGCGAGCACGGTGAGCGCTCCCGCGAACGCCATGACGACGGTGTTCGTCGGAACACTCTGGGCTCCGATGGCGCCGCGCACGATCTGGAGCACCGTCGAAATTTTCACGAACGCCGTGAGCGTCATGAACGCGAACGGAAGCAGCGTTGCGATGCCGATCGCGACGATGAGCGTGATCGGTCGCGCGAGGAGGTCGCCGGGCGGCTGCGCCGGCTCTGCGAGTGCCTCCGTCGGAACGCCGACGACGACGAACGCGAGCGCGACGGCGAGCGCGCGACGGGCGCTCCGCGCCGGCTCACCCCTCGGGAGTCCGGGGGTCGGGGCGACGCCCGAAAGCGCGCGATAGCACGTCGCGAAAGCCGCTCGGCCCCACGTCGCCCTTCGAAAGCTCGATTCCATCTTTCGGTATTTCCCCGAGCTTGCTGAGGCCCGACTCACTCGCCCCGACGACGTACACCGTTTCTCCGACGCGCACCAGATACACGGCGCGCCGCCCGTCGAGCGGGAGCCGCCCGACGAGCTCGAGCGGACCCGCGGCGCGCCCGACACCGAATCGGCGTCCTGCCGCGAGCACGAGCACGACGAGCACCGCGACGCCGACGAGCATCACCAGGGTTTCGACGATGTAGCGACCGAGCGGCGTCACGCGGCCGAGTCTACAGCAAGCTCGTTTTCCGCTCACCAGGTCTACAAAGACCAGCAAGCGTGTGTACGAGCGTCGTTTTCCCGTGTCAGAGCGACTTCAAATATTCGACCAGATCCTGCTTGTCGGCGGTGCCGAGTTTGAGGCTCCGGACGCGGTCGTAGTGCTCGACCACGTCGGTGAGCGTCTTGGCGCTGCCGTCGTGGAAGTAGGGCGGGTGTTGCCAGAGTCCGCGAAGCGGCGTCGTGCGATACGCTTTGGTCGACGTGCGCGCCGCGTACGCGCCGTCCATGCCCGTTTCGTCGGGTGAGTGGAGCTTGCCGTCGTTGTTGTCGGTGCCGTTCCCGCCGACGTGACAGCCGGCGCACGAACGATCGAAGACGGCTCGGCCGCGGCCGGCGGCGGTCACGTCGTAACTTCCCGCGGGCGGCGGCGGCGTCGCGAGACTGTGCTGGTAGCTGCGGAGGGCGGCAAGCTTTCCCGTCACCATGTCGGGTGAGCCGCCACGCACGTCGATGCCGAGTCGGGTATCCGTGAACGTCCCCTTGCCGCCCATTTGCGTGATGGCAACGTAGGCGTTCCAGTACGACATGGGTCCCTCCGCGGTGTACGTCTCGTTTTTCACGTTGGCGAGGCCGTAGATGGGCGGCAGCACGAGCGGCGTGTTCTTCTGATCGAGGTTCGTGCGCGGGTCGTATTTTCCCGGGCCCCACGACGAGTAGACGGCCTTCTGCTCGGCGGTGACCGCGGGCGAGAGGGCGATGATCGCACCGGGATTCAGGTCACGGTTCGGCCAACCGTCGAGCCGCTTTCCGATCCCTTTCGCAAACGAATCGTCGACCGTCGAATGGCAGAGCGCACACGTGACCCCGAGCGCGACGAGGGTGTCCTTACCTCCCTGCGACTGCACGGTACCCTTCAGGCCGACGACGGCGTTCAGCTTGAGCAGCGTCACGGTCGTCTCCGGGCTGTCGAGGTTCACCTTACCGTCTTTGATGGCCTGCGCGACGTCGGGTGGAATTGCTTCGGCGTCGACCTTGAGCCCGACGGACAGCGCCGTCTTCGGGCTCACGGCCTTGGCGACGACCTCGTGCATCTTGAGCTTGTCCGTCCAGAACTGCTCGTCACCGAACGTGTCGTGGCGAAAGATCTTCTGCCCTTCCGCGATGGTCGCCGGGGACATGTCGTCGGACGCTTGGTCGATAGCCGTTATCGACTGGCCGGCGCCGGACGCGGGTTCGAGCCCTCGGTCACCGCTCGACTGCTTGCTGCCGCAGCCGAGAAGTCCGGCGAGCAGGGCCGCCGAGATCCCCAATGAACGATGGTCGATTCGCGTTCTCGAAGTCATGAGCGTCGCCTCCTCGAGGGTTGATGGAGGATCGCGCCCGCGCGTTCCCGAAGCGCCAAATCGCCACGCGCCTCTCGGGCGGATGGCGCATCCGAACGCCGCTCGCGGTGAAATTCACGCTTCGGAGAAAATACGCGCGAGCTCGGCGCCGTCGTTGCGCTCGAGGGCCGCCTCGCAGCGAAGACTCAACTGATCGCGCCCGACCGTCACCACGGCGACGATGCGTCCGGCCTTCACGTAGGCGGCGGCGTAGTCGCGGTTCCCGAGCGAGCCTTTCGCGTCGATGCGATCCCATTCGGAAGCGTGACCCACGTACGAGATGGTCACGTCGTAGTGTTGGCTCCAGAAGAACGGAGCGTCCGTGAAGGCGCGGCCGTGACCGAGCATGCTGCGGGCCGCGGCTTGTCCCTGGCGCTCCGCGAGCACCCAGTGCTCGATGCGGACGTGTTTCTGCGTAGCGGGATCGGGGTAGCGCGCGGCGTCGCCCGCCGCGTAGACGCCCGGCGCGCTCGTGCGGAGCTCGGCGTCCACGACGATGCCGTTGTCGACGCGAAGACCCGCCGCTTCGGCGAGCTCGACGCGCGGCTCGACACCGATACCGGCGACGACGACGTCCGCGTCGAGCTCGGTGCCGTCGTCGAGCTTCACCGCCTTCGGCGAGATCGACGCCGGCTTGCGTCCGAGCCGAAAGCGGACGCCGTGCTCTTCGTGGAGACTCTTCACGAAACCGCCGAGCTCGTCGCCGAGCACGCGCGCGAGCGGCAGCGTGTCGGGCGAAACGACGTCGACCTCGAGGCCGCGGTGACGGAGCGACGCGGCGACCTCGAGCCCGATGAAGCTCGAGCCGATCACGACGGCGCGCCGCTTGCCCAAGGCGGATTGGATGATCGCTCGACTGTCGGCGAGCGTTCGCAGCACGTGGACGTGCGGCAAATCGCTGCCGGGGAGCGCGAGCGAGCGCGGTCGCGCTCCCGTCGCGAGCAGAAGCGCGCCGAAATCGAGCTCGCGGCCGCTCTTCAGCGTGACTTTTTTCGCGCTCGGCTCGAGACGTACGGCGGGATCGCCGAGCACGAGCTCGACGTCGATCTCTTTGTAAAAGTCGGGCGTGCGGAGCGGGAGCCATTCTTCGGGCGCCGTTCCCGCGAGGTAGTCCTTCGAGAGATTCGGCCGATCGACGGGCCCGGGCGGCTCGTCACCGACGAGCACGACGGGCGCGCGGTAGCCCTCGCGCCGGAGCGTTTCGACCGCAGCTGCGCCCGCGGCGCCCGCGCCGAGCACGACGATCGACTTCGGCAGCGCCCCTTCCAGCACTCGATGGGGAGGCTCTCGCTTTTCGCCGATGCTCACGCGCGTTCCGCGCCGCACGATCGCGTAGCAGGGCAACGGGTTGAGCGCGGGAGCTCCGATCGCTTCCCCCGTCTCGAGCGAGAAGCACGCGTGATGCCACGGGCAGCGAATCGTGCCGCCCACCACCAAGCCGTCCGCGAGCGGCCCGCTGTAGTGCGTGCACGTCGCGCCCACCACGTGCACGTCGTCGCCGCGCTTCACGACGACGAGCGCTTCACCGCGCGCGTGCGCGAGCAGCGGCTTTCCTTCGCCGAGGTCGGCGATGTCGATACCCTCGGCGAGATCGGGTCCGGTTAGCTCGGTGGTCTGACTTCCCATGGCGTCCGTCCTTTGTCGGAGAGAGAGTCCCCGGTCGGGTCCCGCGTTCCGCGCGCCGACACCGTAGCGCCGGGTCGCGGCTACGCCCCGGGAACTCGCGAGAGTTCGGGCCTAAGGCCGAACCGCAAACACGAAAAGCGCCGGCCGACGGGTCGGAATCCATTGACTTCGCGCACATCGGGGGGTACGGGGCGGTCCCCTTGGCCCTCGTCGTTCAGAAATTCGGCGGTACTTCGGTCGGTGACCTCGCGCGCATGAGAAACGTCGCGGAGCGAGCGCTTCGCACGCAACGCGAAGGAAATCAGGTCGTCCTCATCGTGAGCGCCATGGCCGGCGAAACGAACCGGCTGCTCGGGCTCGCCCACGAGATCTCGAAGACGCCCGACATGCGCGAGATGGACTCGCTCGCCTCGACGGGCGAGCAGGTGAGCGCGGCGCTCGTGGCGATGACGATTCAGGCGCTCGGCGGCAAGGCGAAGAGCTTGCTCGGCCACCAGGTGCGCATCACGACCGACAACGCCTTCACGAAGGCGCGCATCCACAACATCGACGACTCGAAGCTCCTCGCCACGGTTCAAGGCGGCGACATCGCGGTCGTCGCCGGGTTTCAGGGCATCGACGCCGAGGGAAACATCACGACGCTCGGGCGCGGCGGCTCGGACACGACCGCCGTCGCCATCGCAGCGGCCATCAAGGCCGATGTTTGCGAAATTTACACGGACGTGGACGGCGTCTACACGACGGATCCCAACATCTGTCCCGCCGCGAGGAAGATCGAACGCATCAGTTACGAAGAAATGCTCGAGCTTGCGTCGCTCGGCGCAAAAGTCCTGCAGATCCGCTCGGTGGAGGTTGCCATGAAGTACGGTGTTCCAGTTCACGTCCGCACGTCGTTCAGCGACAAGCCGGGAACGATGGTGGTCAGTGAAGAAGGCCTCGAGGCCGTCGTCGTCGCCGGTCTCGCCTACGACAAGTCCGAGGCGAAGGTTCAGCTCGTCGGCGTGTCCGATCGCCCGGGCGTCGTCGCCAAGATCTTCAGCCTGCTCGCCGAGAAGAACGTCTCGGTCGACATGATCATCCAGAGCCCGTCGCGCGGCGGCGGAAACTCGACCGACGTGACGTTCACGGTCGCGAAGACCGACCTCGCGCGCGTCACCGACATCATCGAGTCTCAGGCGAAAGAGTTCGGCGCCACGGTCGAGTACGATCCGGACATCGTCAAGGTATCCGTCGTCGGCCTCGGCATGCGCTCGCACGCCGGCGTCGCCGCGAAGGTCTTCGGGCTCCTCGCCGCCGAAGGCATCAACATTCAGGCTATCAGCACGAGCGAGATCAAGATCTCGTGCATCGTCGCCTCGAAGTACACCGAGCTCGCGATCCGGACCCTCCACGAGGGCCTCGGACTCGACAAGAGCACGGTCGTCGAGCAGTAAGCCGGCCACGCGTCACGGCACGACCTCGTCCGGACCGATATCCGGGAAATCGTCGCGTTCGTCGCCGTCCATTGCATTCGCAACACGAAGGCGTTGCACCCGGAA
>DASUTR010000108.1:0-13303 GCA_036374535.1 Polyangiaceae bacterium | reverse complement strand
GCCCTTGGGAAAACGGAAGGCGTGGGGCACGCAAATTGCTCCTCTTCTCGAGTATGCGACGCGACCGATTGCAAAAGACGCTGAAACACCTCGGCATCAACGCTTCCAACTACAAGGTTCTGAAGCTCTTGCCGCTCGTCTATGTGGCATGGGCTTCGGGTGCCCTCAGTAAGGAACGAGAGGAACGGCTCGTGGACCTCGCGCACAACCATTTCGCGGTCGGCGAGGCCGGAGAGCGAATTCTTCGGGGCTGGCTGCGCGAACGCCCGGAGAAGGCCTACTTCATGGAAGGTCTCCACGATCTGCTCCTCTTGGCGTACGCCCCCGACGAAGCCGAGTTCGAGCTCGAGGAGCTACCCGGCCTTCTCGCCTACTCCGAAGCCATCGCTCGGACGACCGCCGAGGCCATGGACGCACCCACCGCCGTCACCGAGGCAGAAGAGCAGGCCCTCGCCGAGATCGCCCGAGAACTCGGCGTGGACGAGGGCGAGAGCTGGGCGGCGCTCATACGAGAACTGCAGGCGCCCGTGGAAGCCTCGCCGGACCTCGCAGACGGCTCCGCGCGCTCCCTACCGTCATGATTACGACGGGCGACGAATCGCGTAACAATTCCCCTTTGGGCCTTCATCACGCTCCGAGAGGACTGGGACAAACAACCACCCTTTCACATGAACGCCGCGCGCCAGGGTCGATTCTGCGAGCGACGTCCGCGACGCTTTTGAGTTCTCACGCGAAGTCGTCGCGGCGGCGGGAACCCCTCTAGCCCCACGATCCGATTCTCGCCATCGAGGTAAATGGCGTGAATGCCGAGAGCCAGGCAGCCGAGGTGGCACGAGTCGCCGCGCCGTGAAACCCTGGTGCGTGCCCATGGATCTCGTGAACGTCCTCGCGACGAAAAAAGCGGAAGTGATGGAGCGATGGAGGGCCAACGTCGAAGGGGTCATCGCTCCCGAAGGGATGCGCACGGCAGAGCTCGTGGATCACCTGCCCATTTTCGTCGACGAAATCGCGTCGGCGCTCCGCGAGGACGTGGGGCTTTTGCCCGACGGCCCGGTGCCGGAGGACAGCCCCGTTGCGGCCGTGCACGGCGAGCAGCGGCTTCGGTTGGGCTTCAGCCTCGACGCCGTCGTGCGTGAATATGGGGCGCTCAGGGACGCCATCGTCGCAACGGCGAGCGACGCTGGCGCACAACCGACATTTCGGGAGCTGAACGTGCTTTCCGATACGATCATCAGTGGGATCGCCCACGCGGTCACCGAATATACCCAGCAGCGAGACGCGGAACTGTTGCGACTCGCCAACGAACACTTCGCCTTCGTCGCGCACGAGCTCAGAAACCCGCTTTCGTCGGCCATGATCGCGCTCGAATTGCTGAAGCAGCAGGGAGCGGTCCCGACCGAAGGTCGCCCGTTCCGCGCGCTCGAGCGTGGTCTCAAGCAGACGAGCGACCTCGTCGATAAGACTTTGAAATTGGCGCGCGTCGCGTCCGGTATCGAGCTTCGAAGGCAGCCGACGACGCTCAAGGCACTGCTCGATGACGCCGAGCTCGGAGCGATGTCGGAAGCCGAAGCAAAAGGCGTCGAGCTTCGACTGAAGGTTGACGAGGATAGAACGGTGCCTCTCGACCGGCGCCTGGTGGGTTCCGCGCTCGGCAACTTGCTTCGCAACGGGGTCAAGTACTCCCATCCAGGCAGCGTCGTGGAGGTGCGAGGCTCCGTTTCGAACGGCCGCGTCGTCTTCGAGATCGAGGACGGCTGCGGAGGCCTTTCACCCGGCCAGGTCGAAGAAGCTTTCGCGCCCTTCGTCCGGCTCGACGAGCGTCAGAGCGGCTTTGGGCTCGGCCTGGCGATCGCGAAACAAGCCGCCGATGCCCACGGCGGCACCATTCGGGTGCAAAACCTTCCGAACAAGGGATGTATCTTCGTGCTGGAGCTCCCGGTGAGCTGATTTCCCGCGTGCGTACCCTACTCGGCTGGCTTTTCGTCGCGCTCGGAGCGACGGCCATGACCTTCGCGGTCGCCGGCTGCGTCTGGGTGCATCTGAACGTGTACTCCGGCCAGTTCGACCTCCGACCCGTCTGGTTCGCGGGCGGCTTGGTTGTCGCGCTCGGGGGCGCGATGGTGGGTGCAGGGCTGTTCGTGCTGCGGAAGCCCTGACATTTTCGCCGAGGGTCGCCCGAGACGGCGCTCCGGCCCGTCGCGCGGGGATCAAACGGCGGTCTTGCGGCCCATCGGCTCGTAGGCGCAGAACGTTCCCGTACGGATCGCCCAGTCGAGGTGCCTGCCGAGCTCGGGCTCGTGCTCGGCGATCTTCTTGATGGCCTCGCGGACGCGACGCTGCACGGTGATTCGGGCGCGCTCCGCCGCGGAACCGAAACGCCGAGCGCGCCCTCCGAGACCGACGGCGCTCGAGAGCTGCTGGACGAGCAAGTCGAGCTCGCGCCGCGCGCGATCGGCTCGGAACGGGTCGCCGAAGCGCTCGGCCTCGTCGATTTCGGCGCGCAGGTCGACGATGCGCCGCTGGTAGGCGTCTCGCGCTTTTTCGTCGAGCACCTCGCCGGCGTCGCCGCGGTCGGCGGCGCTCCCCTCCCCGTCCGGCTCCGCAGCAAGGTCGAGCACATGGAGCTCCCGGCCCGGCCGTTCGACGAGACGCGCGAGCATGGGCAGGCCCCGGACGCGGCGGAGCCGCGTCGTCCTCCCGTTGCACACGACGATGACGTCTTTTTCCGTCGCACGAAGCGAGAAGTCGAGCTTCGCCGGAGCGCTCGGTTCGGCGCGCGGTGCCGGTCCGGACGAAGGGGCTTCGGCAAGAGAGCCCGCGCCGGCCTCGGCGCGCTCGAGGACGGCCTGCATCCCGAGCGTTCGGGCCAGGCGCACGGCAACCGCGAAATCCTCCGAGGCCGCCAACGAAAAGCGGCGGGATGCTTCGGCTCGCGCGAGATGCACCCAAGCCGAGCCGGCGGTCGCACCGGAACGTCGCGTGAGCTCGAGCGCCGCAGCGAAGTGCGCGAACGCATCGTCGCGTCTGTCCAGTCGCGCGGCGAGCGCGCCGAGCGTCGCGTCGTACGGCGGGCCGCAGACGAAGCCGAAAGGACCCCATGCCGTATTTCGCCCGCGCGCGGGCGCGAGCTTCGCAAAAAGGGCCGGAAAACGCGCGGTGTCGTCGCAAAGGAGCGCCGCGTCCGCGATGGTCGACAACATCATCGGCGCGAGCATGCGCAATCCGTCGCCGATGCCCGCGAGCGCGTCCCGAGCCGGCGCGGCAGCCCCGGACCGCGCGTGGACGACGGCTTGGACCAGGGCGTGGTGCTGAGCGGGTTCCGGCATGCGGCGCATCGCCCGCAGCACCTCCGGTGCGTGATCGCGCAGGCCCGCGGTGTCGCCGCGCACGAGGAGCATCCAGAACCGGTGCATGGCGATGACGTGTGCGGCATTCACGTCGAGGCCTTCCTGACCGATCGCGGTTGCTTCTTCGATGGCCTCGTCACAGAGCGAAAAAGCGCCCTTGGGCATCGCGAGCATCGAGCGGAGCAGCGGCGTTTGCCAGAGGTAACGCGGGTGCCCGATGCGCGCGGCGAGCTCGGCGCGCGCGTCGATGACGACCTCGGCTCGCGCGAAGTCGCCCACCTCGAGCCAGTCGGTCGCGAGCCGCGTCAGACCCCGGAGCTCGAGGACCGCGTCGTCGAGCGAACGCGCGGTTCGCACGAGCTCTTCCGAAACGACGATGCGTTCGGCGGGCGGAGCGAAGTCCGTGAGCGCCGAACCCGCCGCAAGCGCGATCTCGGCGCGGACGCGGGGCTCGGGCACCTCGCCCGCCATTTGCATCGCCTGGCGTGCCAGCGCGACGGGTTCCTCGGGGGTCGTGCTCGGCTGGAGCGCGGCGGCAAGACGAGCCAGTAGCCGCGCCCGCAGCTCGAGCGCCCCGGACAGCCCGGCGAGCGCGCCACGAAGCGTGACCACGAGCTCGTCTCGCACTTCTCCGAAGACGAGCTCCGCACCTTGACCGAGGGCGGCCCGCGCAATGAGCGCCGCGTCACCCATCGCCGCCGCGCGGCGGCTCGCCTCGCGAAAGACCTGACGCCCGCGGGCCAGGCTGCACGCCTCCGTGGCGGCCCAACCGAGCGCGAGCAGGAGCTCGATTCGATCGGCTTCGGCCGCGCCGAGCTCGTCCACGGCGGCGGCGGCCCGCTCGAGCAGGGCCAGCGCGTCTTCGGGCGCCAGGCGCGCCCGTGCGGCATCCGCCGCGACGATCGACGCACGGATCACGGCGCCGGCGCTCACGAGCGGAACGGCTGCGAGCGTATGGTGGAGCGCGAGCGCCGCGTGCCGGACGTCGTCTGCCAGGTTCGCGGCAATGGCGCGGTGAAGCTCGCGCCGGCGCTCGGGCGGGACGCGCTCGTAGAAGAGGTCGCGAACGAGCGCGTGCGAGAAAACGTACGAGCCGTCGTCTTGGGAGCGGAGGACACCTCGCGATGACAGCTCGCCGAGCCGGCGCACCACCTCGACGAGGGGGGTCCCCGTGGCGCTTGCGAGGGCGCGCGCCGCAATGCGCCGCCCGAAAACGCTCGCGGCGTCCAGCAGGGCCAACGTCGCTCGCTCGAGCCCGTCGATGCGGGAAGCGACGAGCGCAAGGACGCCCGAGGGCGCGACGGCGCCACGCCGATCGAGCATTCGCAGCGCCTCGGCGACGAAGAACGGATTGCCTTCGGTCTGCGCGACGAGCTCCGCCGTGAGGCGAGCGTCCGCGCGGCCGGTGTGCTCTTCGACGAGCTTCGCTACGTCCTCGGCAGCGAGCGCATGCAACGTGAGCACGCTCGCTTCACGTGCCACGCGAGCGAGGACCTCGTCGACGGGGGCGCGCTTCGCCTCGAAATCACGGAGCGTGCCGATGACCACGATGCGCCGCGAGCGCAGGGTTCTTGCGACGAAATGCAGAAGCTCGAGCGACGGCAGGTCCGCCGCGTGGAGATCGTCGAACACGAGGAGCAGCGGTGCCTCGCGCGAGCGCTCGCGCAGGAACCGAGCGACGCGCTCGAAATGGGCGAAGCGCTCGTGCGCCGAGTCGGCGCCGGCGCTCTCGCCGCGCGGGGGCCGGCTCTCGTCGAGACTCGGCGCTCCCGACGCCGTGCCGCCGAGCGCCTCGAGGACCTCGACCCAGGGATGAAACGAGGGTGCGCCGCCGCTCTCCCAGGCGCGCCCCCAGGCGACGACCAATCCTAGGTTCTTGGCGATCGAGGAAATCTCGTCCGCGAGTCGAGTCTTGCCGATCCCCGGCTCCCCGACGACGAGGTGCATCCCACCCTGACCCCGGACGGCGGCTTCGCAGCTTCGGGTGAGGCGTTCTACCTCCGGGTTCCGCCCGAGAAAGGGCACGCCGTGAACATACCACCTCGGGATCGGAACAATGTTCCGGTCGATCGTCACGCCTTGGAATCAGGAGACCCCATGACGAAACACGATCACCAGACGACCGAGCACAAGACCTTCTCGAAGCCCGACGAGATCCGCGAATTTCCGCGCGGCCGCGTGGAAATGCTCAAGCTCGAGAGCGGCGAAATCGGGCGCCTGGTGCTGCAACCCGGCTGGCGGTGGTCGAACGACGTGAAGCCGATCGCCAAGACAGCGAGCTGCGAGGCTCCCCATTTCCAGTACCACGTCAGCGGAAAGCTCGCGATCCGGATGGACGACGGGACCGAATTCGTCGCAGGGCCCGGCGACATCACCTCGCTGCCGAGCGGACACGACGCGTGGGTCGTCGGCGACGAACCGGTTACGGTCATCGATTGGTTCGGTGCCAGCAACTACGCGAAGCGATGAGCCCGCACGCGGACCATCCGGCTCCCGATCCGGGCGTCGTTGCGACGATCGACCGCTACAACGACGCCTGGAACCGCCACGCCGTGGACGACATCCTCGCCCTGCACACCGACGATTCCGTCTTCGAGAACCACACGAGCGGCGGCATTGCCGTTGGCAAGGCGGAGATACGCAAGCTCATCGAGGGTGTCTTCGCGACGTTCCCCGATCTGCGCTTCGCGACGCGACGCGCCTATTTCGGTGAAAGCGTGGCGATCGTCGAGTGGACCGCCACTGCGACGCACGCTAACCCGGTGCGGCGGGGCACACGGGTCCTGCCACCTTCCGGTAAGCAGATTTCGTGGAACGGCATGGATGTCCTGCCCGTCCGCGAGGGCCTCGTCGCCCGCAAAGACGTGTACGCGGACTCGATTTCGTTCTTGGAGCAGCTCGGCCTTTCGCTGCCCTGAGCCCGCCGCCTTCGGAAGAGCGGAGGCAGCGGTCGCATCAGTGGCCGGCCATTCGCCCGCGGCGCTGGCCGCAGCGTGCGCGCTCCGGGATCTCGAGCCTCGGCTCGCAGCCCACAAAGCGTGGCGTGAGCGCTCGCGCAGCCGAGAGGCCAAACGCCTCACGGCGCCGAATGCAGGACGTGAAAGGCTCATCGTCACGGCGGCGCGCCGTCGAGCTACGGACCGCTTCCAGCTCGTCGAGAACGGCTCTAGAACTAGGCGGCAAAGGAACGACGATGCTTGATACGGCGAAGCTTTCGGCGATTGCGTTCCTGGCGTGCGCCGGTTTCGCGGCGTGCGGCGGGACGCGGAGCTCGGGGAGCGCGCCGAACCCGCGGAGCGCGCCGGCCGCGCCCGCAGCCCCCGCTCGCTACGAAGCCTCGCTCCCCCCGCTCACGACGAACCCCCTCACGACCGCGCTTGCCGCTCGAATCGCCACGCTGCTTCCCGAGCTCGAAGCCGTCTACAAGGACCTGCACCAACACCCCGAGCTCTCCATGCGCGAGGTGCGTACGGCGAAGGTCGCGGCGGATTGGATCGAGCGCTTCGGATACGAGGTGAGCCGCAACGTCGGCAAGACGGGCGTCGTCGGCGTGCTCCGCAACGGCGCCGGGCCGACGGTCATGCTCCGCGCCGACATGGACGCGCTCCCCATGACGGAGGCGACCGGGCTTCCGTTCGCGAGCACGGTGAAGGCGACCGACGACGACGGCGCCACGGTGGGGGTCTTCCACGGCTGCGGGCACGACCTACACGTGACCTGGCTCATGGGCGCCGCGCGCGTCTTGTCCGAGCATCGCGACCAGTGGCACGGCACGGTGCTCGTCGTGTTTCAGCCGGGTGAAGAAGTCGGGCGCGGGGCGGAGGCCATGATGAACGACAAGATGGCGGAGCGCTTCCCGAAGCCCGACGTCATTTTCGGCCAGCACGTCATGGTGGGCTCGGCCGGCACGGTCGGTCACCGATCCGGCACGATCCTGTCGGCAGGCGACAGCATTCAGGTCAAGCTCTTCGGCCGGGGCTCGCACGGCTCGCAGCCGCAGACCTCCATCGATCCGGTAATCATGGCCGCCGCGACGACGCTACGGCTGCAGACGATCGTGTCGCGCGAAATTTCTCCGCTCGACAGCGCAGTTCTGACCGTCGGAGCGCTTCAAGCCGGTACGAAGGAAAACATCATTCCCGACGACGCAACCATCAAATTGAACGTGCGGACTTACGACGAGGACGTGAGAAAGCACGTCCTCTCGGCCATCGAGCGCATCTGCCACGCCGAGGCCAAGGCCTCGAACGCGGTGAAGCCGCCCGAGTTCACGACCCTGAGCAGCTACCCGCTGACCACGAACGACCCGGCCTGTTCGGAGCGCGTGGCGAAGGCCTTTCAACTGCAGTTCGGGGAACGCGCGTTCGAGACGCCGCCGGCTTCGGCGAGCGAGGACTTCAGCGTCTTCGGCCGGCGCTGGGGCGTGCCGTACGTATTCTGGATCGTCGGCGGCACCGATCCGGCCGCCTATGCGGAAGCGAAGCGGGCGAAGACCATCAACGCGCTTCCGAGCAACCATTCCCCGAAGTTTGCTCCCGTGCTCCACCCCACGCTTCAAACCGGCCTCGAAGCGATGCTCACGGCGGCCGCCGCGTGGCTTTCCGTCCCGGGCTGAAATGACCACGAATAAAAGCGCTTGGGAGGCGGCGGATCGCCCGGCGATCGAGCGCTGGGAGAGCGAGGGAGGAAGACCGCTCGCGTCCGAGGCCGCGAGGAGCCCGCGTTCGATGGCGGTCGAGCAGGTCGAAAACGTCATCCTCGGCGGCGGGGAAGCGGGCAAGTACGTGGCCTGGGAGCTCGCGAAGCAAGGCCGCGCGTCGCTCGTGATCGAGCGCGCGCTCGTCGGGGGCTCGTGCCCCAACGTCGCTTGCCTGCCGAGTAAGAACGTCATCCGTAGCGCGAAAGTGGCCGATTGGGTCCGACGGGCCGGCGACTACGGCGTTCGAACCTCGCCACCCGCGACCGAAATGGAGGAGGTTCGGAAGCGCAAGCGCGACATGGTCGCGGGGATGGTCGACATCCATCAGAAACGCTTCGCGGCGCCCGGCATCGAATTCGTTCTCGGGGAAGGCCGCTTCGTCGCTCCGCGCACGCTCGACATTCGCCTGGCCGGCGGAGGCACCCGGCGTGTCACCGGGGAGCGAATCTTCCTGAACCTCGGAACGCACGCCACTCTTCCCGAGATTCCGGGCCTGACCGCGAGCGCGCCGCTCACGCACGTCGAGGCACTCGAGCTCGACCGTCTTCCTTCGCACCTCATCGTGCTCGGCGGCGGCTACGTCGGCGTCGAATTCGCGCAGGCATTCCGGCGTTTCGGCAGCCGCGTGACGGTGGTTCAACGAGCAGAGCGGCTTCTGCCACGCGAAGACCCCGACGTTTCGGAAGCGCTACGGACGATCTTCGTCGAGGACGGCATCGACGTCTTCCTCGGGGCGGACACTCGTGCGGTCAGCGGCCGCTCGGGCGATCGCGTCCGGCTAGACTTTCGCGTCGCGGACGGCGAACGCACGCTCGAGGGCTCCGACTTGCTCGTGGCGACGGGCCGCACGCCGAACACTTTCGGCATCGGGCTCGACAACGCGGGGATCGAGCTCGACGCGCGAGGGTTCGTCGAAGTCGACGAACGGCTCCGAACGACCGCGCCGGGCGTTTGGGCCATGGGCGAATGCGCCGGCAGCCCCCAATTCACGCACGTGTCTTTCGACGACTTTCGCGTCGTCCGTGACGACCTCGCGGGCAAGCCACGAACCACGAAAGGTCGGTTGATTCCGTACTGCGTCTTTACGGATCCGGAGCTCGGGCGGGTCGGGCTCGACGAACGCGAGGCGACGCGGTCGGGCGTCGAGTACCGCGTGGCGCGACTGGCCATGACGTCGGTCCTTCGAGCGCGCGCTATCGGCGAGACGCGGGGTTTCATGAAAGCGCTCATCGACGTGGGAAGCGACCGTATCGTCGGCTTCACGATGCTGGGAGCGGATGCGGGCGAGGTGATCGCCGTAGTGCAGACAGCGATGCTCGCCGGACTTTCCTACACGGCGCTCAGGGACGCCATCCTCACCCACCCGACGATGGCCGAGGGGCTCAACGTGCTCTTCGCGAACGTCCCGGAAAAGAAGAGTTCGTAGCGAGCGGCCGCCAGCGGGTCTCACTGCGCTCGGCCTCTCGCCGCGTGAGCGGCGGCAGGTGTTCGGCGTGTCGGGGCGCGACGCCGGATCGACGAACCTGCAGGCCGTCACCGTCGACGACACGCTCGGTCAGCGCGAGTACGCTTTCTACGAACGGTGCCGCGAGTTCCACGATTAGCGTCGAGCCGTCGGAGTCCACGGGGAGACGCCAACCGACCCGATGGGCATTCACCGTACCGTGGGCGCTCGGAACTTCTCTGCTGCCCGTGAGAATCGCCCTGGTTCGGAGACTCACTGCCGCTCGATTCAGGGGAATGCCCGAGAGCGCGTACCAGGCGCGCAACACCTCCCCCCGGAGGCGAGCCGCGTCCACCACGCACGCGCCACCGTCAACGGCGCGCTCGATGCCGTGCAACGCGTAAAAACGCTCCGACGGCTCGCCTGCCTCGATGAAATGTTGAACGTTGTCGCGCAGGAGCGCATAGCTGCTCCAGTCACACGTACGCGACCCCGCTTCTCCGACGAGCTCCAACCTCATTCGCGCCTCCTTTCTGGCGTTGCCGGGCTCGCCCACGGCGCGGCGCTCAGAGATCCCAGTCGCCCGCCGCCTCGGGCTGATAGGTGACGGCGGCGAGCTCCACGCACCGGAAGCTCGGTCCGCTGCCGAGCGCGAAGCGCGCGCCGATGCGCGCGCCGAGGAGCTCCGTTCCGAGCGCCGACAGCACGGACAGCTCTCCCCGTTTGCCGGTGGGCTGCGGGTACACGAGCCGATACTCACGAGGGGCTTCCCAAACGGGACTGGACAGCAAGACCTTGGAGTTCATGGTGACGACGTCCGGGCCCATCGTTTCGGGTTCGACGAGCGTCGCGCTCGCGAGCTTTTCATCGAGCTGTTCGACCGCGTCCGGCGACGCGCGAGCGGCCGGAGCGGTGACGAGCGGCATCAAGCGCGAGAAATCGACGGTAGAGAGAGTGGGTTTCGTTGACATCGTGAGAAGCTCCTTTCGATGAGTGGTTGCGTTCGGAGGGATGGTCGCGGCTGCGCAAGCCGAACCGCGCTTCGCGGCGCGCGCGGCCGTCGAATGGAACGCGAAGGCCGCTCGAGCTCTGCCGGCGCGGCGATCGAGCGCCGGTCTCGCGGCAGGGATGGGCCGTTTGCGCCGTCTATGTCGTTCGTTGCGGAGCCGTCGCGAGCGTTCGCCTAGAACGCCTCACGAGCCGCAACGAGTCGACCAACCATAGTGCACAAATCTTAGGACCGCCGGGCGCGATGTCAACCGGTCGCGCGGAGCGAAGCTCGCATCAACGCCACGCGGACATCGCTTCCTTACGCCGCGCGGTCGACGCTCTTGATACACTCGCCGGCGATCCCGTAGCGCCCGGCGGCAGGGCCCCGACCAAGGAAAAACAGCGTGGCGAAGGCAAAGACGCAGCGGAAATCGTCGGACAAGGCGAGCGCTTCCACGCGGGCGGGATTTCACTCGCTGCTCGTTCCCATCGATTTCACGCCCATCTCCGATCGGGTTCTGAGCCGCCTCTCGCTGTTGCCCCTCGCGGACGGCGCCCGAGTGACGCTCCTGCACGTCGTTCCGGAGAGCCTTCCAGCGAGGGAGCAGCGGAACGCCGAGCAAGACGCGAGCAAGGCCCTCGCCGAAGAGGCGAAGCACCTCCGCACGCTCTTGCCCAGGCAAGTACGCATCGAACCCTGGGTGAAGCGGGGTTCTGCGGTGCGCGAGATCGCGGCGGCCGCAACCAGGCTGAACACCGATCTGATCGTGATGGGTCGAGCGGGCAGGCGTGCGCTACGCGATGCGTTCATCGGCTCGACCGCCGAGCGCGTCATTCGGCAGGCCCGACTCCCCGTGCTGGCGGTGCGACTGGCTGCGCGAGCCGCTTATCGCCGCCCTGCCCTCGCGCTCGATCTCGATCCGACCGCTCACGATGTCGTTCGGTTGATGCTCGCCGTACTCCCCACGCCGCTTCCCTGGGTCGAGGTCATCCACGCAATCGACTTTCCCTACGGGCGTGTCAGCTATCCCAGCCTGCCGGAGGACCAAGTGCAAAGGCTCAAGAGCGAGCTCCGCTCCAATGCCACTCGGCAGTTGGAAAAGCTGCTCGCCACGGCGCTGGCGAAGGCGAGCGTTCGGGCGAGGGAGCAACCCTTCTGGAAGACTCACGTCCAATGCGGCTCACCGCGTATCGTCGTCGAGAAACTCGTCAAGAAGATGGACACCGACCTCCTCGTGCTCGGCACGCGCGCCTATTCGGGCGCGGCTTACGTGCTCTTGGGAACCGTTGCCGGCGACCTGCTCCGCGCCGCCCGATGCGACGTCCTCATCGTCCCGCCCTCACGTCCCCACGCGTGAGCCATCGGTTGCGATGATTGCGGCAGGTGCGCTCAAGGGTTGCCGGGCGGCGTGAGCGGCGGCGGAGTGTCGGCTACCCCTGCCGTGCGGCGGCGAAACAGCGCGACACGCGCCAAGAGCAACGTCGTCACCGGGACCGTAACGCAGAGGATGACGGGGATCAGCCACGGGCGCAGTACCGTCCGGGATTCCGTCGCCGAAAAGTACAAGATGCCCGCGAGCGCAACGCACCAGCTACCGAAGGTGTAGGCGAGCGCCGGCGGATGCAGGCGCAGAAAGAAGTCCGGCAGGCGCAGGAAGCCGACGGCCGAAATCACGACGAACGAGCCGCTCGTCACGAGCAATGCGGCGACGACGAGCTCCACCCACAACGGCACCGCGCTCATTCGATCACCTCTCCGCGCAGAATGAACTTCGCCATGGCGGACGAACTCACGAAGCTGAAGAGTGCGATCAAGAGCGCTGCCTCGAAGTACACGTCACTCTCGTGGCGAATCCCGAGGACCAACGTGACGAGCATCGCGTGGAGGTAGAGGAGGTCGAGCGCGAACACGCGATCCTGCGCCCGCGGCCCGCGAATCAACCTGACGAGCACGAGAACCGAAGCGATCGCGTAGCAGCCGAGCGCGAAGGCAATGGCGACGGACAATGGCGAGCTCATTCGAAAATCTCCCTGAGAGGCTTCTCGTAGCGGGCTTTGAAGCGAGCGACGAACGTGTCTTCGTCGCCGACGTTCCAGACGTGCAAAAGGAGCTTGCTCCGATCGAGCGCAATCTCGGACCACACGGTGCCCGGCACCACGGTCGTCACCATGGACAGCGCGGCGAGCCCGACGGGGTCGGAGAGCTCGAGAGGTACGATCACGAACTTCGATTGGGGCCGCCGCCATCGCCCGGTGACGACGTCTCGGGCGATTTCGAAGTTCGACCGCACGACGTCGTAGCCGACCCTCGCGATGAAGCGCACGACGACGAGGGGTCGCCTGACCCGCACCGCCGGCGGTCGCAGCTTCGACGCTACTACCGGCACCACGAGCGCGAGCAGCAGCCCCAGAAGGACTTGGCCGGGGCTCACTCCGCGCGCGAGCACGAGCCACAGCACCAACAACACGGCAGACGTCAGCGGCGCCGGCAAGAGCCGCCTGAAAATCGTCACGGAGCGCCCTCCTGCTGGGGAGCCGGTCGCGTCGGACCCGGTTGCGCTTTCGTCGACAAGACCGTCTCGATGTACGATCTCGGTGCGTGGAGCCCCGCTGCGGTCGCGCGCGTGTAGCGCATCACGGGCTCGGCCCACACCGTCAGCAGAATGAACGACGAGACGAGCCCGACGAGGGCGACGGCCTCGACGCCTTTCAGTTGGGGGACGAACCGCCCACCCGACGACCAGAAGTGACGAATACCGGCCCTCGAGAGCGAGATCGTCGCGGCGAGCCCCGAGAGAAGCAGGAGCGAGAAGATCATCCACG
>DASUTR010000107.1:0-2483 GCA_036374535.1 Polyangiaceae bacterium | reverse complement strand
TGAAACGCGACGCCGACGCGCGCGTAGTAGGGCTTCTTGATCAAGAGATCGTGACGCTGCGTGCTCGGCGACAGGATTTCGCAAACCCAATCGGGAACGACGCGAATGGGTTCGGTTTCGGGTACTGACGGCATGCGGGCGCGACGCCACCCAGCGATGTCCGGCGAAATCTCGGGCGTGTTCGGGAGCTCGATTCCCGGTTCGGGTAGGATCCACCAGCCCCCCGGCCCACCCTTTCCGTCATCGAAAGGATCGCCGACCCGACTACTGACGGAGCGGACCGCACGCTGGTGCCCGCCGCGCGGGCGCGTCATCGTGTAAAGCACACCCTCGATGATTTCGCCCTTCACGTCGCGCGGAAGAGCGTCGAGATCCTCGATGGTCGGCGCCTTGCGCGCTGGCTCCATACCCGACGAGGCTAGCACGCCGCTCAGTTGAGCGCCGACGCCGCCTTTGGCTTCGGCTGGTCGGAGCCGCCGCGCGCGCTCGTGAACACGAGCTCGGAACCGACGCGCTCGATCTCGACGATGTCGCCGGGCGTGTACTCGCCGGCGAGCACCTTCTTCGCGAGCACGTCTTCGACGTGCTTCTGAATCGCGCGCTTCAGCGGGCGCGCGCCGAACTGCGGATCCCAGCCGAGCTCGCCGAGGAGATCTTTCGCGGCGTCGCTCACGTCGAGCGAGAGCTCGCGGCGCGCGAGGCGCTTTGCGAGGTCACCGAGCTGGATGTCGACGATGTTCCTGATTTCGTCGCGGCCGAGGCGCCGGAACACGACGATCTCGTCGAGGCGGTTGATGAATTCGGGACGGAACTGCGAGCGGAGCGCGGTCATCGCGGCCGAGCGCATGGTGTCGTCTTTGGTGCGCGCGTCCAGATCGCGTCGCTCCTCGATGGCGGAGAGCTCCATCGAGCCGATGTTGCTCGTGAGGATGACGACGGTGTTCTTGAAGTCGACCGTGCGCCCCTGGCCGTCCGTCAGCCGCCCGTCGTCGAGAAGCTGCAGCAGCGTGTTGAACACGTCGGGATGCGCCTTCTCGATTTCGTCGAAGAGGATGACGCTGTACGGCCGGCGGCGCACCGGTTCGGTGAGCTGGCCGCCCTCGTCGTAGCCGACGTAGCCGGGTGGCGCGCCGATGAGGCGCGAGACGGAGTGTCGCTCCTGGTACTCGCTCATGTCGATGCGGATCATGGCGCGCTCGTCGTCGAACAGGAACTCGGCGAGCGCTCGCGCGGTTTCCGTCTTCCCGACGCCCGTCGGACCGAGGAACAGGAACGAGCCGATGGGACGGCGCGTGTCGCCGAGCCCGGCGCGCGAACGGCGCACGGCGTCGGCCACGGCGACGAGAGCCGGATCCTGCCCGACGACCCGCTTCTTCAGGTTCTCCTCCATCGTGAGGAGCTTCTGCATCTCGCCCTCGAGCATCTTGGACACGGGCACACCCGTCCATTTGGAGACGATCGCGGCGACGTCTTCGTCCGTCACTTCCTCCCGCAAATACGAACCCTTCTCCTGCACGCGGCCGAGCTCCGCCCTCGACGATTCGATGGCTTTCTCCGCTTCGGGCAGTTTTCCGTAGTGGATCTCCGACGCACGGCCGAGATCGCCCCTTCGCCGCGCCTGCTCCTCTTCGGATCGAAGCTCCTCCACGGCGGCCTGCTTTTCGCGAATCGACTCGATGATCTCCTTTTCGCGAAGCCACTGCGAGCGCATCCGATCGCGCTCTTCCGAGAGCTCGGCGACTTCGCGCTTGAGCTCGTCGACGCGCGCCTTGCTCGCCTTGTCGCGCTCTTTCTTGAGCGCCTGCTCCTCCATACGGAGCTGCACGAGCTTGCGGTCGGTCTGATCGATTTCGACGGGCAGGCTGTCGATCTCCATCTTGATCTTCGACGCGGCTTCGTCGACGAGATCGATGGCCTTGTCGGGGAGAAAGCGGTCGGTGATGTAGCGGTGGCTCAGCGTCGCGGCGGCGACGAGCGCGGCGTCCGTGATGTGGATGCCGTGGTGCACCTCGTAGCGCTCCTTCAGCCCGCGGAGGATCGCGATCGTGTCCTCGACGGTCGGCTGATTCACCATGACGGGCTGGAACCGCCGCTCGAGCGCGGCATCTTTTTCGATGTGTTTTCGGTACTCGTCGAGCGTGGTCGCGCCGATGCAGCGGAGCTCGCCGCGCGCGAGCGCCGGTTTCAGCATGTTCGCGGCGTCCATGGCGCCTTCCGCCGCGCCGGCGCCGACGAGGGTATGGAGCTCGTCGATGAAGAGCACGACGCCGCCGCCCGAGGTTTCGACCTCCTTCAACACCGCTTTCAGGCGATCTTCGAATTCGCCGCGGAACTTGGAGCCCGCGACCATGCTCGCGAGGTCGAGCGCGAGGATGCGCTTGTCCTTCAGCGATTCGGGTACGTCGCCGCTCGCGATGCGGTGCGCGATGCCTTCGGCGATGGCCGTCTTGCCGACGCCGGGCTCACCGATGAGCACGGGATTG
>DASUTR010000106.1:0-2222 GCA_036374535.1 Polyangiaceae bacterium | reverse complement strand
GACGCTCCGGGCGATTGCTCCAGTTGCAAGGAGCAGTGCCAAGCGCTCGCGGACCGCGACTTCATGGGGCAAGAGTTCGACGTCGCGAAAAAAGTCGGCTGTCCCGACGACTAGAGCGCGAGCGACGGGCCGTCAGCGCCGCCCGCCGAAATCGCTCACGCTGCTCGACGCGGGTCGCGGCGCGGCGAGCTTCGAATTCCAATGGGGTTTTCGCCGGCGCGCGGGGCGGCGAACCTCTGCCGGAGCCGGGACGCTCGGCGCGGCGACGAGTTCGGCGTTGAGCGCAGAGCTCGGTACGACGTGCGGCACGCCGGCCGCGAGCGAGGAGACGGGCTCGGGGAGGGGCTTTTCGGCGAGCCGAGCGGCGGGCGCTCGTGCGGACACGGTGATGGGTTCTGGCCGGGAGCCGCGAGGAAACTCGAGAAGAAAAAGGGTGCCGAGGCCGAGCCCGACGAGCCCGAACGCCATGGCCGTGCGCGTGATGTGGACGCCGCTCGGACGGGGGCGATCGCCGTCGGCCTCGGGTGAGGCTCGCTCCGCTGCGGACTCGCGCTCGGCGAGCGCGCCGAGCGTGCCCGGGAGCTCGATCGTCAGCGGTGAGTCACTCGCGGGAGCAAGCGTCGTCGGAGCGTGTATCGGCAGCGCGAGCACGCGCTGGGCGCGTTCGACGTGCGCCGCGCCGCTCGGCGCGAAGGGCAAGAGGGCGGCGCCGAGCTCCGCGACGTTCGCGTAGCGCCGCTCGGGATCGGGCTCGAGGCAGCGCATCACGACCTCGGCGAAGCCGGGTGGGAGCTCGCTTCCGAAATCGGTGATCGGGCGCGGGTGATCGCGAAGGAGCGTGGCGCAGAGTTCGGCGACCGAGTCGCCGGAATGCGCCGTGTAACCCGTCACGAGCTCGAACAACACCGCGCCGAGGGACCAAATGTCGGCGCGCGCGTCGACCGCGCTGCTCGCGCGGAGTTGCTCGGGCGCCATGTAGAGCGGCGAGCCCATGATGGCGCCGGATTGGGTGATGGCGCCGGACGAGCCGAGCTCCGCTGCGGCCTTCGATACGCCGAAGTCGAGGATTTTGACGAAGCGCGGTGCATCGCCGCGTTCCACGAGAAAGACGTTGGCAGGCTTGATGTCGCGGTGCACGACACCGGCTGCGTGCGCTTCGGCAAGCACCTCGACCGCGGGCAGAAGATAGGCGACTGCCTCCTCGATCGGGAGCACGCCGCGGGCCTCGCGTTCCGCGTCCAGGCCGCGCCCCTCGAGCACCTCCATCACCATGAACGGCGTCCCGTCGTCGAGCGTGCCCACGTCGTAAATGCGCACGACGTGCTCGCTCTTCATGCGCGCGACGACGTGAACTTCCCGGCGGAAGCGCTCGGAGCTCTCCTCGCGCGACAGCCCGCCGGTGGTGACGACCTTCATCGCGACCTCCCGCTCGAGGTCTCTGTCGAACGCAGCCCACACCGTGCCCATCGCACCCGACCCGAGCAGGCGACCCATCACGTAACGGTCGGCGACCACCCGGCCCGCGGCGACGGGAGCGTCGGTCATTGGCGGCGGCAAGTATTCCACCGTTCTCGACGCCGTGGGGACAATTCAGCGGCCGGCAGCGAGTCGATTTCATCGAGCGAGTGCGAGCGTAGCCGCAGGATCGCGCGGGACCCCGGGGAGCTCAAAGCGTGAGGGCGAGCCCTGCGACCGCGTAGTGGAACAGCGCGAAGCTGTACACCTCGTCGTTGTCGGCGCCGCCCTCGAGCAGGCGATAGCCGAGGCGGAGCTCGGTGTCGTCGCGGAGCGCTAGGGTGAGCGCGAGGAGCACGTCTTCGGCGCGTCCCTGCGGACCGACGAGGGCATCGGCATCGAGCAGCGCGCCGACGGGACTTCCCTCGGGACGAAAGGCGGCGTGGAGGTTCAGGAGCGGAACGAAGCCGGTGTTCGTCTTGCTTCGAGCATCCGCGCCGTAGAGGCTGGTCTCGGCGTCGCGAATCTTGCCCGTGAGACCCGCGGCGAGGTCCCAGGCGTCGTTGCGTACGAAACTGAAGCGGTAAGTGAGTCGGTACGAGTCGAAGCGGTACACGGCGAGGATAGGCGTTCCGGCCGGATACGTTCCGCCGTCGAAAGCGACGTCGCGATCGATGCGACCGCTCGAAGTGAGCTCGAGCGGCGCGTAGAGCGCCGTAACGAGGTGGCGCTCCGCGAAGCGATACCCGAGGCGCACGCGAAACACC
>DASUTR010000105.1:0-7374 GCA_036374535.1 Polyangiaceae bacterium | reverse complement strand
CCTTGAAGCTAAGAGCGGGAGGCGCCCTGCGCAAGCGGGCTCGACGGGGCTTGCCGGAAATCGTCCGCCGGGCCATCGTCCGCCGCCGTGGCGCTCTTGACACCACTTCCGCTCGAGGACGCTCGGGCTCTCGCCCGTCCCTACGGCGTCGAGCTCGCGGACATCGAGCCGCTCGAGCTCGGGTCGGTCAATTCGAACTTTCTCGCTACTCTGGCCGACGGCACGAGGCTTTTCGCGCGTCTTTACGAGGAGTCCGGCGAGGCCGGGGCGCGTACGGAGCTCGACCTCCTGCGCGCGCTCGGCGCCGCGGGGGTGCCCGTGGCCGGGCCATTGCCCGCGGTGAAGAGTCCGGCGCCACTCTACCGCGGAAAACCGTTCGCGCTTTTCCCCTGGCTCGACGGCGAGGTGCTTTGCCTCGGTCGCGTCACGACGGAACATTGCCGGAGCGTCGGCGTCGCGCTCGGCAAGGTGCACCTTGCGAGCTCGTTCCTGCCGCGCTTGGGGCCCGGGCGCTTCGGTCCCGGCGACCTGCTCGCGCGCCTCGAGCGGGTGAGGGCGTCGGGACGCTCCCAGCTCGTCCCGGACGCCGAACTCGTGGGCGAAGCGCTCGCGCGCTATCGCGCCGAGCGTGACCCGGAGCTTCCTTCGGGCGTGGTGCACGGCGATTTGTTTCGCGACAACGTGCTCTTTCTGAACGGCGAGCTCCTCGCGCTGCTCGACTTCGAGAGCGCGTTCCATGGCCCCTTCGTATACGACGTGCTCGTGACGATCGCGGCGTGGTGCTTTCGCGACGCGTTCGAGCTCGAGCTCGCCCGAGCGCTCGCCGCCGGCTACCAGTCCGTGCGGCCGCTCGAAGCGCGGGAGCTTCGAGCGCTTCGCGTCGAAGGCGCGCTCGGCATGCTGCGCTTCGCGACCACGCGCCTCACCGATTTTTCGCTGCGCGTACCGCCGGGCGCGAAGCCAGCACGCGACTACCGGCGATTTCTCGCGCGCCTTTCGGCGATCGAGTCCGGCGCTCTCGATACGGTGTTCGGATGAATGATAGCGTGAGGTCCTCATGACGACGGCGCGTGGCGGCAGGCTTCCCGGCGGCGTCGACGCGGCCATGGAGCGGTTGAACACGAGCGTCGACGTCGATGCCGAGCTCTATCGCGAGGACATCTTGGGCTCGATCGCGCACGCCCGAGGGCTCGCGCGCGCCGGTATCGTCACGGACGACGAAGCCGCGACGCTCGTGCGTGGACTCGAGACGATCCGCGGTGAGATCGAGCGTGGCGAGCTCGTCTGGCGCCGCGAGCTCGAGGACGTACACATGAACGTCGAAACGCGCCTCGGCGAGCTCGTCGGTCCCGTCGCCGGCAAGCTCCACACGGCGCGCTCTCGCAACGACCAGGTGGCGACCGACCTGCGGCTGTATTGCCGCCGTCGTGGCGGCGAGCTTCAGGCGTCGCTCGCGAATCTCGCGACGGTCATCGTCGATCGTGCCGAGTCGGAGCTCGACGTCGTGATGCCGGCGTATACGCACCTGCAGCGCGCCCAGCCGAGCCGGCTCTCGCACCACCTGATGGCGTGGGAGGAGATTCTCCATCGCGACTTCGGACGCATCGCCGACGCGCTCGCCCGCTCCAACGAATCGCCGCTCGGAGCGGGCGCCGTCGCGGGCAGCGGATTCAAGCTCGACCGCGAAGGCGTGGCCCGCGAGCTCGGCTTCGAACGGCCCATGCGAAACTCGATCGACGCGACGGGCAGTCGCGATTTCTTGATGGAGATCGCCGCGGCTCTCGCGATTCTCGGCGTGCACCTCTCGCGCATCGGCGAGGAGATCGTGCTCTGGTCGAGCCAGGAGTTCGGCTTCATGACGCTCGCCGACGGATTCGCAACGAGCTCGTCGATGATGCCGCAGAAGAAAAATCCCGACGTCGCCGAGCTCGTACGCGGGCGCGCGTCCCGGCTCGTCGGAGCGGTCACGAGCCTGTTCGTGCTCGAGAAGGGCCTGCCGTTCGGGTACGACCGCGATCTGCAAGAGGACAAGCGCCCGATTTTCGAAGCGTTTTCGTGCGCGAACGTCTCGCTCGACGCGCTCGCCGGCGCCATCGCCACGGCGACCTTCCACGCGCCTGCCATGCGCGCCGCGCTCGAACGAGGCCACCTTTGCGCGACCGATCTGGCGGATTTCCTCGCGCAGGGCGGCATGCCGTTCCGGAAGGCGCACCACGTCGTCGGCGGGCTCGTGCGCGAAGCCGAACAGCGCGGCATCGAGCTTTCGGCGCTTCCCCGGGACGTGCTCGAGGCCGCTCACCCCTCGCTCGGAACCCCGGAAGCGCGCGCGGCGCTCGACCCGGTGCAGGCCGTCGAACGGCGCGTTGCCGGCGGGCCCGCGCGCGAGTCCGTGCGCCGCGCGATCGTCGATGCGAGGACGCGCTGGGGCGCCGCCGTCACGGAAGAGCCGTGATCCGGGCGAGGCTCGTTTTTCCGATGAGTCTGCTCGCGCTGTGCGCGTCCGGGTGCGTGGGCACCTCGAGCTCTTTGCCGAGCGCTCGGGGCTCGAGCGCGTCTTCGCCGAGCGCTGCCTCGGGTGAGGCGTCGCTTCGCGCGGCCGCCGCCAAAGCGAAGCGCAAGCTCGGTGTCGCGCTCGCCACGTATTTCATGAACGACCCGCGCTACGCCGAGATCGCGGCGCGCGAGTTCGATTCGCTCACCGCCGAAAACGAGATGAAATGGGACGCCACCGAGCCGACCCCTGGCACGTTTCGGTTCGAGGCGGGCGACCGGCTCGTGGACTTCGCCGCTCGGCACTCGATGCGGGTGCGCGGGCACACGCTCGTTTGGCACAACCAACTCTCTCCGTGGGTGAGCGGGCTTTCCGACGCGGATCTCCGCGCCGCCATGGTGCGGCACGTGCGGGAAGTCGCGCTGCGCTGGAAGGGCCGCATCGCGCAGTGGGACGTCGTGAACGAGGCCGTCGACGACTCGGGCAAGCTCCGGCGAAACTCGCCGTTCACGCGTCTCGGTCCGAGCTATCTCGTCGAGGCGTTTCGGGCGGCGCACGCGGCCGATCCCGCTGCGGAGCTCTACTACAACGACTACGACATCGAGGCGCCGGACTCGCCGAAGACAGAAGGCGCCTACGAGCTCGTGAAGGCGCTCAAGGAGAGCGGCGTTCCGATTCACGGCATCGGCTTTCAGATGCACGTCGATCCGCGGAACTGGCCGAGCTCGGAAGAGATGCAGAAGAACTTCGAGCGTTTCGCCGCGCTCGGGCTGCGGATCGAGCTCACCGAGATCGACGTGCCGCTCGGCGAGATCCCGGGCGACGCGCAGCAAAAGCTCGCCGCACAGGGCGAGCTAGCGCGCGGCGTCGTGCGGGCGTGCCTCGCCGTGCCGGCGTGCGTCGGCATGACGTTCTGGGGTCTTACGGACAAGCACTCGTGGCTTTCGACTCCCGAATGGGGACCGAAGAAGGGCAGGGGGCCGCATTTGCCGCTCCTGTTCGACGAGAGCTACCGGCCGAAGCCGATGTACCGGAGTGTCGTGGACGAGCTCCTACGCGGTTCGGCGCCTACGGCCCCCGATAAACGCTGACCGTCGTGGGCGGAGGTCGTTCCCGCTCGAACGTCCCGGTCGCGATGAGAATCGAGGCCGCGCCGACGGTCGCCGCGCCGACGAGCGCGGCGGCCGCCCAGGGCGCGATACCGGCCGCCGCTGTTGCGGGGAGCTGCTCGCGAAGCAGGGGCCCGAACGCAGTGCAGCGTGGGCCTTCGCACCCCGACACCTCGAGCCCGGAGACGCCGCGGCGCACCGCAACCCACCGGCCGCACTGGACGCCCGAGGGAGCGCTCGGTGCGCGCGGGCCGGGCGTCACGCGCGCGAGGTCACCCTTGCTGCACGCGACGCGCTCGGGCACACCGAGGAGCTTGTCGACGCGCTCGCCGCTCGGCACGTCGAACCAACCGGACCAGGCGAGCGCGGAATCTCTGAGGACGCGCGCGTGGTGCCGGCCGGGAGCGACGCGCTCGCCGCTCACGACCGCTCGGCCGTCGAGCACGAGCACGTCGTGCGGAGCCAGATCGCGCACGCTGAGGCGCGTCGGCGAAGGCGCGTTCGGGTCTTCGGACGCGGTGGGCGCGCCGGCCGCGTCCTCGAACCGCGTCGAGCGCGGCCCTTCGAGCGCTCGGGCGCTCGCGACGAGCCGCGCCGCTTCCTCCGCGCCGTTCGGCTGCTTCCTGTGAATGTCGGCGGCGACGTGATGCCGTTCGGCCATGAGCCACGCGGCCTGCGGAAGCTCGGGATGCGCGAGCAGCTCTCGCTCGACCTCCGCGAGAAGTCCGAGCGCGCGCTCCTCGTCGAGCGACGACGCGAGCGTCTGCGCTTCGTCGAGGGCCGCCTCGGCGCGTCGCGAGACGTCCTCGGAGTGGACCTGCGGAGGTGTGGGTACTCCTGCGACAGGAAGCGCAAGGATCACCCGCTCGCGCGCCTGAAATGTAGCGAGCGCGCGCTTGTCGGCGGCCGTCGCTTCGCCGGAAAGGAGCAGCAGCAAGGTGACCGTTTGGTTCATCGAATGGGCGTGTTAGCCTGCTTTCCCACGGTGCAGCTCGACTTCGTCAAGCGTGAGCTAACGATTAAGCTCGTTTACTACGGACCCGCTCTCAGCGGGAAGACGAGCAACCTGGTGGCGCTCCATCGCGTCGCCGACTCGGAAGCCTGCGGAAGGCTGATGACGCTCGAGACGAAGGACGATCGGACGCTTTTCTTCGATCTTCTGCCGCTTTCCTTCCGCAGCCAGGGCGGCCTGGCCGTGCGCATCAAGGTGTTCACCGTGCCCGGGCAGGTCATCCACGCCTCCACGCGCCGGCTCGTCCTGCAGGGCGCCGACGGCGTCGCGTTCATCGCCGATTCGCGCACGAGCGAGACGGACCACAACGGAGAATCGTTCGTCGATCTCAAGAACAATCTGCGCGAGAACGGTCTCTCGCTGCGGCAGATGCCGCTCGTCATTCAGTTCAACAAGCGCGACCTTCCCGACGTCCGTCCGGACGCCGAAATCGCCGAGCTCGCGTCGCGCGGGCGCGAGCCCGTCTATCTCGCCATCGCGACGCGCGGAACGGGCGTCGTCGAGACGCTCGTGGGTCTCATGCACCTCACCTGGAGCTCGCTCGACGCCGAGCACGATCTCGCGAAGAAGTTCGGCTTCGACGCGCAGCGTTTTCTGGCGGACATCGCGCAAAAGCTCGGTGAGCGGCGCGGCGTTCCCGAGTTGCTCGGTGCCTGCGTCGGGGGAGCGCTCGAGGTGCTCCGGCCCGAGGCGGTGCCGTAGTGGCCAGCACGGCGAAAAGCGCCATCGACGAGCTGACGCTGGGGGCCGGGGCCAGGCTCGACGAGCTCATCGATCGCGAGAGCATCGAAGTGCTCGCGAAGAGCTTCGCCGAGCTTTTGGGCGCCGGGGTGCGGATCTTCGATCAGGACGGCAAGCTCCTCGCCGACGCGTCACTGCCCGTCGAGCTCACGACCTACCTCGCGACGTTGAAGCGCGCCCGCGCCGGCCTCGAGGCGGTGGTCTCCGCCGTGAAAAGCGTGGACCCCGGCCCGAAGGGACAGACCGTCGATTGCGTGAGCGGCGGGCGGTACCACGTGCTCGCGCTCGAGCACGACGGCCGCCGCGTCGGTCGCGTCGTCATCGGGCCGTATTACCCGACCTCGGCCGTCGATTTGCCGGCGTCGTTGCTCGAGCTCGAACCCGAGCTCGACATCGATCGCGCGCGCGGCCTCTATACCCTCGCGCCCAGGACCTCGGACGAGAACGTCGATCGCCTGGCGCGGCACGTTCGTTCGACGTTCGACGTGGTGATGTTCAGCGGGCTCCGCGCGCTGCTCACGAGCAACATGCACCTTGCTTCCGTGCGGGAAAGCTACCGAGAGCTCGAGCACAAGAACGACAAGCTGCAGATCGCGTACGACCGCCTGAAGGAGCTCGATCGTCTGAAATCGAACTTTCTCGCGACCGTGTCGCACGAGCTCCGAACGCCGCTCACGTCCATCATCGGCTACAGCGAGATGCTGCTCGAGGGCATCGCCGGCGAAATTCAGGGCGAGCAGCGGGAGTTCGTGGGAACGATTCGCGAAAAGGGCGAGCAGCTGCTCGGCTTGATCAAGGGGTTGCTCGACCTCTCGAAGCTGGAAAGCGGGACGATGAGCTTGCGCAAGGCTCCGACCGACATCGGGGCGCTCGTGAAGGACGTCGCGCAAACCATGACGCCTCACGCGAAGAAGAAGGGCGTCGCGATCGGCGGCGAAATCGAAGCCGGTTTGCCGTCGCTCTGGGCCGACGTCGAGCGGCTTCGCCAGGTTCTCCTGAACCTCACCGAGAACGCCATCAAGTTCACGCCGGCCGCGGGCACCATCACCATCAGCGCCCGTCTCGCGTCGATGTCGGCCTCGCAAGGCGGAGACGAATCGGGGCTCGTTTTGCTCGGCGCTCAACGCCCCGCCGTCGAGGTGCGCGTCGCCGACACCGGCATCGGCATCCCGGAAAACGAACGGCAGCGCGTGTTCGACGCGTTCTACCAGGTGGACTCGAGCTCGACGCGCGAGCAGGGAGGTACCGGTCTCGGCTTGTCGATCGTGAAGCGGCTCGTCGAAGGGCACGACGGCGACGTGCGCGTCGAGGCGAACGTCCCTCGTGGCACCGTGTTCGTCGTCTTGATTCCGATCAAACGCGCGACGATGCGATGACGCGGCGGAGCTCGGGGCCCCTCGGAGAGTTCGAGGCGATTCGCCTGCTCGCCGCGCGGCTCGGGACGCGGCACGGGCGCGGGGTTCGGTTGGGCATCGGCGACGACGCAGCGCTACTGGTGGCGGGGCGCGGCATGCTCGTCTGGACCGTCGACGCGTGCCTCGAAGGGACTCATTTCGAACGCCACCTGCTCGAGCTCGGCGACGTGGCGTGGAAGGCGTTGAACGCCGCGACCAGCGATCTTGCGGCCATGGGCGCGCGCCCGCTCGCCGCGCTCTCCGCGCTCGAGCTCCCTCCACGCGTTTCGAGGCTCGAGCTCGACGCTTTTGCCCGCGGTCAGGCGCGGGCAGCGCGAGTGCTCGGCTGTCCCGTGGTCGGGGGCAACATCGCAAAGGGGAAGCGGTTCAACGTCACGACGACCGTGCTCGGCGTCGCCGAGCAGCCGCTGCGCCGCGACGGGGCGCGCCCGGGAGACGAGGTGTGGCTCATCGGAGACGTGGGACTCGCCGCGGCCGGTCTCGCCATCCTGCGCGGAGGACGCAGTGTGCGCGGTCGTGCGGTCGAGCACGCCGTCCGCGCCTGGCGGCGGCCTCGCGCGCTTCTGCGCGAGGGCGCGGGGCTCGTCGGACGCGCGACGGCCGCCA
>DASUTR010000104.1:0-4371 GCA_036374535.1 Polyangiaceae bacterium | reverse complement strand
CTGCATGCGGCCATTCATGTAGACCGTCCATCCGTCCTTCTCGACCAGGGTCACGTCCGCTGCTGCGGGAGCGGCAAGCAATGATCCGAAGAGCAACGCCGAAGCTCCGGCCCAACGGGCCCTCGCCTTAGCAACACGCTGATTCATTGAACACCTTCGTCTTTGTCGTGAGTGCGCTCACACGAACGGTCCGAGTTTAACGATTACCGCTCGCCGCGCGGCAAGATACTAGTTCGATCTGCAGTCGAAAAGCTCCGGCAGATTTTTCAATCCTTCAGAGCCCTCCGACGTCGCTTCCTGGTCTGAGTTTCACATCACCGCGAATCGGACGGCAACGCAAACGCGCACGGGCTTCGCCGGGTGACAGCTCACATCTTCCGCACGGCGCTCTTCACGTCGATGAGCCACCACTGGCCGGAATGCGCGGGTTGCTGACCCAAGCCCGGCTGCTGCAGCATGGGCATGCCCGTCGGCTGGGGCATCGCGGCGGCGGTATCCACCGTCCTCGCGTTCGTGGCGCAGGCTGATCCGCCGCTCGAGCCGTTCGCGCCGCAGTTCTTGATCATACGGCAATTGGCATCGTACACGCGAAGCCTGACCTCACCACCGCCGACAACCGTAATGGTCTTTTGGTAGTTCGTGAGCATCGTGTAATGGCCGGTGCCACTGTCCGAGTTCAGGAAGTACTGGCGCACGCGCACGCGCGGGTTGGCGTTGTCGTACACGTGGATCTCGTACGTGTTGTAGTTATTGTCGCCCATCGTGTAGACGCTCGCGGTGCCGGCCGCTTCCGCCCAGCCGGTCGGTGTTCCGCCGTTGCGGTTCGTGGCGCCTGAGGCTTCACGCATGACGCTCGAGTACTGCCGAGGTTCCATGACGCCGTAGAACTGCATTGTCACGTCGTACTGGGTACCCGCGGTGCCGCCGATGGGAAAGGGAATGACCGCTTCGAGTCGGCCATTTTGGCAGACGTTGTTGGCACCGTTGTTCACGGCGTTGCTCCGCCAGCCGCCGCCCGCGCAGTCGTCGCTCGCCGGAGTGTCACCGCACGGCGTGATGATGAGGTGACCGTCGAGCCTGCCGACGAGCTGATCAACGGTCGGGTCACCCCCGGTCGTGCCGCCCGAGCCGGCGCTGGTACCGCCCGCGCCACCCATGCTCTTCCCACCCGAACCTCCCATGAGCATCCCGCCCATGCCCGTGCCGCCGCTTCCCGCTGTGCCACCCGTGGGCGCTCCGCCCATGAGCATGCCGCCCATTCCCATCCCCATATCGCCTCCCGTCCCGCCCGTCGGCGCGGTGCCGCCCGTCGGCGCGGTGCCGCCCGTCGGCGCAGTACCGCCCGTCCCGGTGCCGCCGGTCGGCGCAGTGCCGCCGGTCGGCGCAGTGCCGCCGGTGGGCTCAGTGCCGCCCGTCCCGGTGCCACCGGTCGGCGCGGTGCCGCCCACCCCCGTACCCCCAGTACCCAGGTCCGGGGGGGCGGGATCCTCGACCGCGCAGGCTCCAAATCCAGCAACAGAAATAAGAACCGACGCGAGTGCGAGACGCTTCATAATCATCCTCCGGGGTCCGTGTTTATGGCACGGATGTTCAGGCGAGCAAATGCAGCGGGCTAAGGGAATCAAACCGAAAACGCGGCGCTCCTGGTGTGGAACGAGGGGGCCGGAGGGGTTTCCACCGGCGGATATTCGCGCTTCTGCAATCGTCCAAGTGACTCCACGGCCTCAACACGCTTCAACAAAGATCATGAGCCGCGGAGAGCGAGTCAGCTCCCCTTTCCTTCCATCGAAAAATAACCCACAAGTCCGCCCACGTCGCTCGGAACCTACAGCTCTTTTGGAAATTGGTGGTTCCATTGAAACCGCGCGCCATCAGCCGGCGGGACGTCTCACGAGCGATTCGGGAGCGATGAGACCGTGAATCTCAGCAACACCTGCGGGAGCCGCGCTCAACGCGGCACGTGAAACGACGTTCGCAGCGAGCGGTTCACCGAGTCTCGCCGCAACGAAGCCTTCGGCCGCGTGATAGCTCGACCGAACGAGCGCCCCCGAGGCGACGAACGCGAAGCCAAGCGCCTTCCCTTCGCGCTCGTAGTCCTCGAATTCCGCCGGGGTGACGTAGCGCGCGACCTCAGCGTGTTTCGGGGTCGGGCGAAGGTACTGGCCGAGCGTCACGATGTCCACGCCGGCCGCGCGCAGATCGGCGAGGGTTTCGAACACTTCGCCGGGCTCTTCGCCGAGACCGACCATGATCGAGCTTTTGACGAAGCGCTCGGGCGCGCGTTGCTTGGCGGCCGCGAGCACGGCGAGCGACACGTCGTAGCGGCAGCGGGCGTCGCGAATCGTCGGGGTGAGCCGGCGCACGACCTCGATGTTGTGGGCGTACACGTCGGGCGCGGCGTCGAGCACCGTCTCGACGTCCGAGATCCGGCCACGAAAATCGCCGACGAGCGTCTCCACGAGGAGCTCCGGGCAGCGCTCGCGAAGCGCTCGGACGGTGCGCGCCACCTGCCCCGCGCCACCATCGATAAGGTCGTCGCGATCGACCATCGTGAGCACCACGTACTTCAGCCCGAGCTGCGCGATGGCGCGCGCCACGTGCTCCGGTTCCCGAGGATCGAACGCGCCGCGCGGGTTTCCCGTCGTGACGGCGCAGAACCGACAGCCGCGCGTGCACGTATGGCCGAGCAGCATGATCGTCGCCGTCCCGGACGCCCAGCATTCGCCGACGTTCGGGCAGCGGGCTTCCTCGCACACGGTGTAGAGGTCGAGCTTGCGGAGCGTCTGCTTGAGCCGCGTGTAGTTCTCGCCGCCGGGCGCTCGCACGCGCAGCCACGACGGTTTGGGTGAGCGCGGCTCGGGTTTTTCTCGTTCTTGCTCGGTGGGAAGGGTCACGGTCGTTCTCGCGCCGCGAATGTACCACGCGGCTCGCTCGTCCATGGGAAGCGGCACGAAGTCCGCGCCGTTGACAGCCAATCTCGGGCGAGAGGAGACTGGGTAAAAATGGCTTGGATTTCCAAGAAGGGGTCGATCGCGGTGCTCGCGATCGTGGCCGCCGCCCTGTTCGGAGCGTCGACGAGCGTCGCGCAGAACCCGCTCAAGAAGGCGGCGCAGAAAGCGCAGAAGTCCGCGGAGAAAGCCGCGGCGGGCGCCGCCAAGGCCGCTTCGTCGGCGCCGTCCGCCGCTTCCGCGCAGATCCAACGCTCGCTCGCGGATCTCGAGAAGATCGGCATCGAGAGGCCGCCGGCCAAGACGTGGGCCAAAGGGGCGAGAAAGAGCGCCGCGAAGCTGGTCGCTCCCTCCAAACAGAAGCTCACGCCCAAAGTGACCAAGCAAGACGCCGCGCGCGAGTCTTTGCGCTTGCGCTTCTATGCCGACGCCGAAGCGAAGGCTTCACCGAACGTCACGAAAAAGCTCGCGGAGCTCCGCAAGAAGATCGCGGCGAAAAAACTCTCGTTCCGGGTGAGCGCGACGAGCGTCTCCGACAAGCCGATCCAAGACATCACCGGCCTCGCGGGTGACCCCGACAAGAAGGCCATCGACGAACAGAAAAGGAAGCGAGCAGCGTCCGGAAGACGCCCGAATCTCGTGCAAGCGACCATGGTCGAGCGGGCGACCCCACCGCCCGCCGCTCCCAAGAAAACTGCGAAGAGCGAGCCCGACGACGTGGCGCCCCTCGCCGCGAACGACATCATCGTCACGCCCGACGACACGCGCGGCGCGAGCGGGCGCTCGTTCCCGACGTCCGAGATGCCGTCGCCCACGAACCCGCAATTTTCGTGGCGCGAGAAGATCACGCCCGTGAAAAATCAGCAGTTTTGCGGGAGCTGCTGGGCGTTCGCCATCGCCGGCTCGTTCGAGAGCAGCGAGACGCTCTTGAATGGCGACTCCCTGGATCTCGCCGAACAACAACTCGTCAACTGCGTGCCCGCGCATCCAGCGACCGCGGGGGACAACTGCAAAGGTCACCTTCCCTATCTCGTCCTCGACTGGCTGACGGGCTCCGGCTTCGCGATCGAGAAAGACGTTCCCTACACCGCGCGGATGAGCGCGTGCAACGCGAGCTTCGGCAAGAACGAGCTCCGCGCCGCTTCGTGGGGTTTCGTCGACGAGAACGACCCGCGGCGCGTTCCCGACAAGGAGCTCTTGAAGCGCGCGATCATCACGCACGGACCCGTCACGGCTTCCGTGTTCGTGGACGAAGCATTCCAGAGCTACGCGGGGGGCGTCTTCGACCAGAATTCTCCCGGACGTTCGAATCACGCAGTCGTCATCGTCGGCTGGGACGACGCGCGAGGCGCTTGGCACCTCCGCAATTCGTGGGGCAACGGCTGGGGCGAAGACGGCTACATGTGGATCAAGTACGGCGTGA
>DASUTR010000103.1:0-15836 GCA_036374535.1 Polyangiaceae bacterium | reverse complement strand
TAGAGCAACGCGAGACGCGTACGCAGATCAGCGAAGTGCGGACACAGCTGTATCCCGCGCTCGAGCTCGGCGATGGCTTCGGCCGCCATGCCCGCGTCCTGATACGCCTGGCTGAGCTCGGCGTGCATGTTCGCGATCTTTCCTTTCGCGAACGGATCACCCTTGCCACCTTGAGCACCACGACTGCGGATGCGCGCGTAGACCTCGCGCGCCGAGTCGTACTTGCCGAGGTCGTTGTAGGTGACCATCAGGTTGAGCTGCGCCTCGGTGTAGTTCGGGTTCAGGCTCACCGCCTTCTCGAAATGACGTTCGGCCTGCGTGAAGTCGCCGCGCGTGTGCGCGATGACGCCGAGCATGTCGAACACGTCCGCGAAACGATCGGTCTCGGCGACGACTTGCTTGAGCAGGTACTCGGCCTTGTCGAACTCACGCTTCTCGTAATGCTCGCGCCCGAGCAAGAGCAGCTGCTTGACGTGATCATCCATGGCCTTCTCGCTTCCGGCGTCGCGTGAACTTTCGCCCCGAGCCGAGGTCGATCATGGACGTTCGTCGTGATGCCCACAAGTCGAAAATCACGAAGGTTTGTGGCGTACGGCGCGCGTTCGGGTTGCCGCGAACGCCGCGCGCTGCTACCCGGTGACGGCCGTGGCATCGCGTCCCGACGCCCCGAGCAGCCGCCACGTTGGCCGGATCGTCGATCCTCTGGCGCGTGAAGATGGCGAGCTCGAGCCGGATTTTTCGGAGCATCGACCCTCCGCTGGACAGGAGTCCGCCGAGGAGGCGGAAGGCGGGCCGAGCAACGAACCGTCGCCGTCGCGCGGGTCGAAGGTGCGCGAGCGGCTGATCCAGAAAGCCGAGGAGGCGCGACGCGACGCGACGCCCGAGCACGAGGCAGGCGACGATCTCGACGAGATCGGACGGCGCGCCACCGAGCTCGCGAAGAGCGGCGACGACCCCGCGACGCGACGCGCGCCGGGCGCACCCTCGCAGCGCTCGCAACTTTCGCCGACCGTCGTCGCGCTCTTCGGAACGCTCATGGGCATGGCGGTCGTCGCGTCGGTAGCGGCGATCGCGATGCGCCTGTCGCCTCGCGAGCAAGCGACCGTTCATGCACCGAGCAGCGTGCCCGCCGTCGCGCCCGCGCCGGTTGCGTCGTCGCCGGCCGCGAAACCGAAAAAACGCGCACGCCAACGCTTGCCGGGACCCTACCGCGTCGCCGAAGGAGCGACCGATCCGGCGCTCCGCCTGATCGAGGGCAAAATCGGCACCGAACCGTTCATTCGAGCGCTCGGCGCCGCGGGCGTGCCCGAGAAGGAGACGTATCGCGTCGTCACGGCGTTCCAGGGAATTCGGAGCTTCGATCGTTGCGGAAAAAACGATCGCTTCGCCGCGCTCCTCGATCGCCAGAGCAAACGCCTGAAGGCGTTCGAGTACTCCGTGAGCGCGGAGGAAGTGTACCAGGCACGGGAAGGCGCCGACGGGTTGCTCGGCGCGACGAAGCTCGATCTCAAAGTGGAGCGCACGCAGATCGCGGGCTCGCTCGTGTACGACGGCAAGAGCCTCGACGATTCTGCCGAGCAATCCGGCTTCGAGCGCGGGCTCGCACGCGTGATTCTGAGCGCGCTCGACGGCCACGCCGCCGCCGAGGATTTGTCGCGCGGCGACGTGATCCGGCTCGTCGTGCAGGAGGTGACGGTGCTCGGCGATTTCGCGCGCTACGCGGGGGTCGAAGCGATCGAATACCGCCCCGTCAAAGGCGACCCCGTGCGCGTCTACTACTTCGACATGCCCGGCGAGCGCGGCTACTACGACGTGAAGGGGCGTTCTCCGCACGACGGCGGCTGGCGCAAGCCCATTCCGGGCGCGCCCATCACGTCGCGCTTCAACCTCAAACGCATGCACCCCGTCCTGAAGAAGGTCATGCCGCATCTCGGCACCGACTTCGGGGCGCCGTCGGGAACGCCGATCGGCTCCACCGCGCCCGGCACGGTAACGTTCATCGGCTACTCGGGACCGGCGGGAAACCTGGTGAAGGTCTCGCACGCCGGCGGCGTCGAGACCGGCTACGCGCACATGTCGCGCTTCGCCGAAGGGCTCAAGGTCGGCGACAAGGTGAAGCGCTTGCAGCTCCTCGGCTACGTCGGTTCGACCGGGCGCTCCACGGGGCCGCACCTTCACTTCAGCGCGCAGAAGAAGCACGAATTCTTCGACCCGGAGAAGCTCAACCTCGACGCGATGCGAACGCTCTCCGGCGAGCATCGCGCCGCGCTCGACACCGTGATCGTGAAGTACAACGCGCTCCTCGACGCCGTCGTGCTGCCCGAGCCGATCGTGGAAGAGCTCGCGGTGGCGCCGCCCGCCGCGAGCGCGAGCGCCGCCCTGCCGCCGGCGCGGGGCCTTCCCGAGCCGAAGGAAGAGGAGGAAGAGACCGCGCCGCCTCCCCCGCTCGCCGCGCCACCCGCGTCGAACGCGCCCACGCGCGCCGGGTCGAGCATCTACCTCACCGACGAAGAGCTCTTGAAGATTCAGGGCGCGACGGACGAGGGCGAAGTCGCGCCCTGAGGGCGCGTCGCGCCCCGCCGTGCCGCGAGCGAGATCACGAACGTGCTGCCGTGCGGCGCCGCGTCTTCCACCGTGACCTTACCGCCGTGGGCTTCCGCGATGTGCTTGACGAGCGCGAGCCCGATGCCGCTCCCGCGCACGTGCTTTCCGCTGGCGGTGCGCCCGCGCTCGAAGCGCTCGAAGATGCGCTTGCGATCGTCCGGTGGGATCCCTGGCCCGCGATCGGTCACGCGAACTTCGACGGCGCCCGAGACTCGCCGTACGACGACGACGACGCTCTTGCCTTCGGCGGCGTACTTGAGCGCGTTGTCGATCAAGTTGAACACGGCGATCTCCATGGCGCGCTCGTCGAGCCGCACCGGCGCGAGGTCCGCTTCGACGCTGAGCTCGAGCGTGACGTCTTCGCGTTCCGCGCGCGTGCGACACGCGTCCACGGCGCGCGCCACGACCTCGCCGAGCATTCGATCGGCGAACTCGTAGGCCTGCTTGCCGCGCTCGACCTTGGCGAAGTCGAGCACGTTCTCGATGAGCGCAGCGAGACGCTCGCTTTCGCTGACGATGATCGCGAGGTACTGGCGGCGTTTTTCCTCGGTTTCGACGCGACCGGTCTGCAGGAGCTCCCCGAACATGCGCACGAGCGAAAGCGGCGTCTTGAGCTCGTGCGAAACGTTGGCGACGAAGTCGCTCTTCAAATTCGCGAGCCGGCGCTCGCGGGCTGCGGCCAAGACCACGACGATGAGGCCCGAGATCACGACGAGGCTCGAAAGACCGACGAGCACCATCTCGAGCACGCGGCGGCGCTGCACGGCGGCAACGAGCTCCTCGCCCGACGTCATGGTCACGTTGACCGTCCACTTGTAGAGCGTCGTCTCGAACTGGCGTCCGAGCGTGAGGCCGCCGCGAACGAGCGGCGGGCCGTAGACGACGCGACCGTTCGCATCGACCACGTTGATGCGACTTTGCTGCGCGTCGGCGTAGAGCGCGGGAAAAATGTCGTGAACGATGCGCGGCACGTCGTGCCACACGACGACCAGATAGCGTCGTCCGGCGCGCTCTTCTTGCCAGTGGCTCAAGAGATAGGTCTGGCCGCCGTACGCGCGATGCAGGTGGCGGAGCTCGTTGTACGGCGGCACCTCGGTCTTCATGTCCGGCAACATGAAATGCACGAGCAGCCTCCGGAACCGCTCGTTCTCCGGGCCCGGCGCGCGCGACGCCACGGCGACCACCTCGGCTGCGGGCGACGTGAGATCGAGCACCAGGACGGCGCGCACCGTCGGCGTCTGAAGCGCTGCCGACTCGATCCAACGCGCGCCGAATTCGCCGCGTTCGCCCACGTCGATGATCGAGCGCACCGCGTTGTCCTGCTCGATGATGCGCTTGTCCAGACGGTCTGCCTTTTCGTTGGCGAGCAGGAGCGTCGCCTCCACGACGGATTGCTCTCGCAGTCGCTCGAGTTGGAAGCTCGAGCGGAACATGATGCCGGCGAGAACGAGCACGGCGACGACGATCGCCGGCAGGAGCAGGAACGTGAGGAGCCGCTCGCGCCGGGTGGGATCGCTCATGGGCTACCCGGCGACGGGCACGACCGTCATGACCCCATGACGACGTCGGCGTCGAGCACGATCGGGCGGCTTGCCACGAACTCGGCGAACTGCTCGCACACGTAGTCGAGTGCGTTCGCCTCGCCGGCGTGGAACGGCGTGCCCCCCGAGGGATTGGCGAGCTCGATGAGGCCGATGTAGCGCCCACCGAGCCGCGCAGCGCCGCAAAGCACCGACGCCGGCGCGATACCGAGCTTCGCGAGCGAGCTCGACGCCGGCGGGACGTTCGCCGGAGCCCCGTCGAGGATGGTTGCGTTGTGCCGCGCCATGATGCTGCGCACGAGCGGCTCGTCTCCAGGCGTGCGGTGAAGCAGAGCGTCGCGCACGTTCGGTCCGTACGCGCGCACCACCACGAACTCGCGCTTCCCCAGGTCGAACACGTGCACGACGATGCCTTCGCACGGGATGAGCTCCCGGAGGACCTGCAGCACGAACTCCGCGCCGGACACCATGTCGGCCATGAACGCGAGCTCGTGCATCCGCTCGAAGAGGTCGCCGATCAGATCTTCACCCGGCGCGCGGCGGCGAGGTGTGCCGCTGGGAGGCACGGGGCTCATCCTCGAAGACGGCGCCGGGCCACTGCTCGCAGGCGGCGGAACCGAGCCCTTGGTCGCGGGTGCAGCGGGCGGAACCGAAGCGGCTCGGCCTCGAGCGCCCGCAAGGTCGTTCGGCGGAGGCTCGGAAGGTCCCGGAGGCGCCGCCGAGAGAGGCAATTCCGACGCCGGAACCGAAGCGACCTCGATCTCGATCAGAGGACCGGACGCGGGCGCGACCTCGGTCTCGTGCAACGGCGACGACGAGGGCGGCGGAAGCTCCACCGGGATGTCGAGTTCTTCGAGAGGTGGAGGTTCTCCGCGTTTTGCCACGAGCGGCACCACGATCTCGGCCTCGGGGGCGGGTGCGGCGGGGGCGGGCGGCGCCTGCGAGGGCGACCGAACCCCCACGGCCACGACCGGCGCGGGAATGACGGACGTACGAGCGCGCTCGGGCGCGACCGCCGGCGCGGCCGCGGGCGCAGCACCAACGGGCCGCGGAACGGGGGCCGACGCCGCCACGACGACGGCGGGTAACGGCGCGGGCGGGACTGACGCAGAACCGACCGCTACGACGGGAGCCGGAGCGAGACTCGGCGCCTTGGGCGGCTCCGACGCGCCTTCAGTCCAACTCGGCGGGCGCGTCGACGCGCCCGCAGGCAGCACCGACTCCGGCTTGAGCGTGTAGCCCGGGAACGCGAGGACCGGATCCCCACGCCAATTCTTCCAAGCCAACGTCGCGACCGGCGGCCGCACGGGCTTCTTCACGAACATGTGATCGAACACGGCGATCTGCACGTATTGCTGCGCCTCGCCCGCGTTCAGGCTCGTGCGCGCCTGTTCGAGTCGTGCGCGCATCAGCGCTTCGACGGCGTCTTTGGCAGCGCCGGGACGGACCGCGAGCGCGAGCTCGCGATAGAGAATCGGGCTTTCGGCCGTCGGTTGTTCGTCGCGCTGGCGAATGACCTGAGCGGCGAGCAGTCCAGCCGGCGCTTCCGACGGCTGTCCGGACGGCGCGACGGAGCGAGCCGAAACCACCGGAGCCGCGGGAGCCACGCTCGGCGTCGCCGGCAGAGCGACGCTCGCTGCGGGCGCTTTCACCGCAGGAGGAATGGCGCTCGCAGTCCTTTCGTTGGCCGGCGGCGGCTGCGTACTGTGGCGAACCTGCGCGCCCGCGGTCACGGGCATGTCGGCGGGCGCTTCCGTCACGATGTAACGAACCTTGAGCTCGGGATCGATCGCGCGATACCCGGCGTCGAGAAGCTCGATCGTGAGCTTTGGAAGCGGCCCTTCGTCGCCTCGAAGGCGTCTCACTTCCTGGAGCGCGGACTGCCATCGACGTGCGTCGATGCAGTAGCGCTCCGTGGATGATCCGTCGCTGACGCGGGAAACCTCAACAAGCCAACGCATTTAGGGGACCGACGGCACCGCGCCTGATTCTTCCTGGCGCTCTCGGATAGAGAGAGCCCGCGGGGGCGTAAGTAGAGCGCCTATCACCCCACGGGGCAAGCCGGTGGGGCCGTCGCTGTGATAAATCGCTACGAACCGCCATGGCGGCAACGCAGCCGAAACGAGCTTCGAGAGGCCCGAACCGGGCCTACGTGCTCTTCTGCGCCTTCGCCACCCTGTACGTCGGGTGTCTCTTCTTCGACTCGACTCGGCTCCAGACCCTCTACTCCGAGTACTGGACCGATCCGCAGTCGTTCCAGGACGGGACGGCCAGCCGAACGCTCGGACCCTGGTCGGCACCCCTGGACGACGTGTTCATCCACTTCGATTTCGCGCGCTCCGCGGCGCGCGGGCGTCCGTTCGAATGGTCGTATGGCAACGGCTACTCGAGCGGCGGCACGAGCATCATCTACCCGTTCGTGCTCGCCGCCGGCTATCGCCTCGGCTTGACGGGCTTGTCCCTCATGGAATGGGCGGCCGTCGTCGCGTGCGTCTGCGTGTTCATCTTGCTCCTCCAGGCGCGTCACGTGTTCCGGGGGCTCCCGCCGTGGGCCGAGTTCCTCGCTCCGCCCGCGCTGCTCGGCGTCGGTGCGCTGTCGTGGGCGCTGTTCAGCGGCATGGAGATTGCGCTTTTCCTAGCGCTCTGGGCCGGAGCGTTCGCCGCTTGGGATCGCATCGATCGCGGGCGCGACGATCCCGCGCCGACGCTGTTCGCGCTCGCGGGCGTACTCGGCCTCGCGGGAGCGCTGCTCGTCGCGACGCGGCCGGAAGGCGCGGCAACGACGGGGGTTCTCGCCGCGAGCGCCGCGCTCCTGCTGCGCCGGCGCGGAGTGCGTATCGCCGGCGGCGTGCTCCTTCTTTCGACGCTGCCCTGCGCCGCGGTGGTCATCGGGCAAGCCCTCATGAACCTCCACCTCACCGGCGAGGCGGCCGCCGCGGGCGCGATCGCGAAGCTCGAGCTTTACCACCCGTACCTCACCGCCGACGAGAAGTTCGAGCGCTGGCTCTTCTATCTCGCTTACCAAGCGCTCCGCGTGACCCAGCAACATTTCGAGACCATGCCGGCCGTGGGCTGGCTCGTCTGGGTGTTCGCCGTCGTTGCGCTCGTGCTTCGAGACACGCGCAAGCGAGCGCTGCTCCTCTGGGCCTCGTTTCTCACGTGGGCGATGACCGTCGCCATGAACGGTCAGGTGCGTTGGCAGAACGAGCGCTACACGATGCCGGCGGTCGCGTGGCTCTTACTCGCCGGGGCGCTCGGCGCCGCGGGAGTGCTCACGCTCGCGTGGGAGGCTCCTCGCAACAAGCTCAAGCTCGCGTTTGCGGGACTGACGGTCGTGCTCGGCGCCTTCTTCGCCTGGCAAGCGGCCCCCGCATTTCGCTTTCAGACCTGGTACTTCGGAAGGGCGGCGCGAAACATCTACGATCAGCAGGTCACCGTCGGGAAAGTGCTGCGCCGGGAGCTCGAGCCACCCCCGCGGCTCGTGCTGCTCGGCGACGCCGGCGCGATTCCTTACGTCACGGACGCTCCCGCGCTCGATATCATCGGTCTCGGCGGGTTCCACGGCATGCCGTTCGCTCGGGCGACGCGAGCGCACGTCGGCGCCGCCATCGAGCTCATCGAGCGCCTCGACGAGCGAGGTCGTCCCGATGTCTTCGCGCTCTACCCGTCGTGGTGGGACGAGCTCCCGCTCTGGTTCGGCAGCCGCATCGGCGAGGTCCCCGCGCGCGGCAACGTCATCTGCGGAGCGCCGAGCAAGGTGCTCTACCGTGCGAACTGGGCCGCGCTCGACGGCAGCAACCGCCCCTCGCGCTCGAAGAGCGGTGAGCGCGTGGTCGCCGAATTCGACTGGGCCGACGTGCTGAGCGAGCGAGCCGGCGACTACCGTCGCGTGCCGAAAGCGGAAGGACGCATCGCGCTCAAGTTGCTACCGAACCCGGGGCGCCCCGAACGCGATCTCTACGACGCCGGGCGGCACACGCCGGAAGGCACGCGCGAGCACATCACGCTGCGCGGCGTCGAGCCGGGACGCCCGATTTCGCTCGTCGTACGCGCGGCGCCCGTCGCCGACGTTTCGATACCGGTGAGTATCGACGGCAAGCCCGTCGGGACGTTCGAGCTCCCGCGCTCGGACGGCTGGGTAGAGGTTCCGCTACGCGTCGACGCGCCGAGCCGCGGAACGCTCGACATCGAGCTCGGCGCCTCGCGCGAGCGGGTGCTCTACCACCTTTGGGCGGTAGCAGGTCCGTGAAGGATCACCCCTACCTCACGTTCGGATTGGCGAACGACGAGGTGGGCCTCGCCGCACTCGTGCTCGGCGTGCTGCTCTGCGTGCTCGCGTTCGGTCGCGGCAAGGCGCTCGCCGCGACGCTCGAGCGCTTGCCGGCGCGCTGGCTCGTCGGTTCGCTCTCGGTTGGCGCCGCGCTGCTTTCGGCGCTCTACCTCGTCCATTACCTCGGCGGCGGGCCGCGCATCATCGACGCCACGGCGTACTTCCTCGAAGGGCGTGCGCTTTCCATGGGCCGCTTCGTGTTCGATGTCCCCGATCCGAGCGGCTCGTTTCGCGGGCGCTTTCTCTTACCGGCCCCCGGCGGAGGGCTCGGCGTGATTTTTCCGCCCGGCTACCCCTTGGCGCTCGCCGGCGGCTTTCTCGTCGGGGCGCCGCTCGCCGTAGGTCCGCTGCTCGCCGCTGCGCTCGTGATCGTCACCTACACGACGACGCGCTCGTTACTCGGCGACGAGCGCGTCGCGCGCATTGCCGCCTTCGTCTCGCTCGGCTGCGCGGCGCTTCGCTACCACACCGCCGACACCATGTCGCACGGGTTGTCCGCGCTCCTCTTCACGCTCGCCGTGGGGCTCGCGGCCCGAAAAACACCGGGCGGAGCCGCTGTCGCGGGGCTCGCCGTCGGATGGCTCGTCGCGACGCGCCCCGTGTCGGGCGCGGCGGCCGCCGTGGTCGTGCTGTTCGTGCTCGGCCGAACCTGGAAGCTCGTTCCGCTCCTGCTCGCGAGCGCCCTGCCCGGCTTCGCGTTGTTCGCGCTCCACGCGCGCGCCCTCACCGGCTCGTGGCTCGGCTCGACGCAGCTCGCCTACTACGCGCTTTCCGACGGGCCGCCCGGCTGCTTCCGTTACGGCTTCGGTGCCGGCATCGGATGTCGCTTCGAGCACGGTGATTTCGTGAAGGAACACCTCGCGAACGGCTTCGGAGCGCTCGAGGCAGCTCGCGTGACCCTCGAGCGCCTCGCCCTGCACGGCATCGACGTCGCCAATTTCGTCCCCCTCGCGCTGCTCGTTCCCTGGGCGGCATTCCGCTTCCGTAGCGACCCGAACGTGCGGGCGCTTTCGCTCGCTCCCCTGCTCGCGGTGCTCGCGTACGCACCATTCTACTATCCCGCGAGCTATCCGGGCGCCGGCGCGCGCCTTTACGCCGACGTACTGCCCCTCGAGCACGCCCTCGTCGCGCTCGGTCTCGCGCGCTCGGGGCTCGCGCGCTTCGCGCCTGCTGCGATGCTGCTCGGCTTCGCGCTCCACGGAGTTCACCAGCACGTCGCGCTCGCGGAGCGTGAGGGAGGCAAACCCATGTTCGCCCCGAGCGCGCTCGCCGGGGTCTCGCAGGGTTTGCTCTTCGTCGACACCGATCATGGCTTCTTGCTCGGCCACCATCCCGGCGCCACCGACCCGAAGCATGAGCTCGTGGTCGCACGGCGGCGGGGAGACGCGCACGACCGGGTGCTGTGGGAACGACTCGGGCGGCCCTTCGCGTACCGGTACGACTACGACGTCGATACCGGCACGGCTCGCGTCGCACCCTACCGTCCCGAGCCCGACACACTGCGTTACGAAGCAGAAGCGGAGTGGCCGCCGCTCGGCGTGCGCGACGGGTGGGCGCACCCCGATTTTCGGGAATGTCTGTCGCGCGGGCAGGGGCTCCACCTTCGGTCCGTTCGTTCACGGGCGCACGGCCGCAAGGTCAACGTCACGCTCGAGATCGTTCCGCCATCACCCGGCGTGTACGAGCTCCGACTAGGCTGGCTGGCCGACCCGCGCACTGAGCTTCACGTCGGCCTGAATGGGACCCAAACGTCGCTCGGCGGCGCAAGAAGCGCGGAGAAAGCCAGCCGTGGTTGTTTCGAGGACCGAGCGTTCACTACGGCGCTCCGCGCAAGCGAGACCCTGACGCTCGACGCCCGCGAAGACGTCATCCTGGACTACGTCGAGCTCACCCCGACTGACGCCAAAAAGCGTTGACAGTTGAGAGCTTAGGTCGGACGATTCTTCGAATCGAGGGTCCCTCCGAGGGAGCGAGCTAGGATGACGAAGAGCGAACTCATCGAAGCCATCGCTGCCCGGGGCGAACTCACCAAGGCGAGGGCCGAGCTCGTCGTCAATTGCATCTTCGAAGCAATGACGGAGGCGCTCCAGAAGGGGGAAGGCATTGAAATTCGCGGATATGGAAGCTTCAGCGTCCGCCCCTACAAGCCGTACGACGGCAGAAATCCCAGAACGGGGCAGCCGGTGCCCGTACCCGCCAAGCGCCTTCCGTTCTTCAAGGTCGGCAAAGAGCTGAAAGAGCTCGTCAACGCGAGCCGCCATTTGCCGATCAGTGGTGGCAGCGACAACGAAGACTGACCGGCGAGCGTTCGCCGCGAGTTGCCTCGCGAGCTTCGCGGCCTTCGGGCTGACGATCAGCGGCTGCGCTGCGCAACCGGTCGCTGCGCCTCCGTCACGTGCGCCCGCGCGCCGTCCTCCGTCGCGTGCCCTGCTCGAGCTCGCACCGGCGGCAGGCCTTCGCTGGCTCGTCGTGGGGCGCCCGCATCGTATGAGCTCCGATCCCGACCTCGCATCGAGCCTCGCTCTCGTCATCGCTCCCGAGCGCCTGGACGCGTTCGCGCATTCCACGGGTTTTCGGCTGGAACGGCTCATACTGGGGGCGATCGCCGGTTACGACCTCGGCACCCTGTATCTCGGCGAGCTCGACGGCGCCGCCGCCTCCGACGTACGCGCGCGCTTCTCGGCGCGGCTCGTCGAGGGAGGCATCGTGAAGAGCGAGCAAGGCGTGCATCGCATCGTCGGTACGACCGCTTCAGGTGACGTCCGCGCCCTCGTCACGGTGGACGATCGTCACGTGGCGTTCGTGAGCGGCGACGCCACGCTCGCGCGCATCGTCGAAGCGTATGCGAAAAATCGCCTGCGCTCTCCGACGGTTCTGCGCGGCGCAGGACTGCGAGAGTTGCCCGCGCCCGCGCCCGACGCGCTCCTCGCCTTTCTCGCGCCGGGTCCCTTTTCGGAGGAGTGGGGCAGCGCCGCGCAGGGCGTCGTTGCGACGGCCGACGCGGTGAGTGTCGAAGCCCGTACAGCGCCCGGCGGACGACTGAAAGCCACGCTGACGCTCGCCGGCACGTGGACACGCGACGACGGCCCGCTCGAGAAGCTCGAGCTCGCATGGAAGGATCTCGCGCAAAGTCCTACCGGACGTCTGCTCGGCCTCGATCAAGCGAGCCCCGTAACAGCGCGATTTCTCCCACAATCTCTTACACTATCCGCAGAGCTGCCAGCCGGCCCTCTGGCTCGCGGGCTCCGGCACGCAACGAGCGCCGATGTGCGGGAAATCCTTGAGCTTGGCGCTCCCTCTCCGATCGCGCCGCCCTAGTCGCAGCTCGGAAGTCGGCCGGAAAGCCCGAAGTCGCTCGGACTCGCGCTTCGTTCTCTTGCGAAATCACAGTGCTTTCGTTGACCACGCGCAGTCGAAAGTGGTAGGGAATCTCGCCGTGCCGTATCGCGGCGGTCGCTAATAATCGGCCAGCGCGTCATGGCAGATCGAGAAAAACTATTGAGGCTGGACGGAAACCGGGGCGACGGACCTACCGCGCGGCAAGTTGCCGGCGGGTCGCGCTACGAAGTTTCCGGGGCTCGCGTTCGAGGAGGCGGAATGCAACCACCGACCACGTTGAATAACACAGGAATCCGCCATAGCTTCAAGGTGGGTGATATGGCGGTCCACCCGGCACATGGCGTCGGCGAAGTCGAGCGGCTCGAGGATCGCGACTTTGGCGGCCGAATGACCACGGTTTACGTCATCAAGATCCGCGACTCGGGTCTCAAGGTGATGGTCCCCACGGAAACCACCGAGCGCGTGGGCCTGCGTCCGGTAATGAAGAAAAAGGAAGCCCAGAAGATTCTGGACATCCTGAAAGCTCCGGAAGTCGCCGTCGACGTTCAGCCGTGGAACCGTCGCTTCCGCGCGTACACGGAAATGCTGAAGAGCGGCCTGCCGTCGGAAATCGCCAAGGTTCTCCGCGACATGTATCGCCTCCGCTTCGACAAAGATCTCTCCTTCGGCGAGCGCCGTCTGCTCGATCAGGCCCGAAGCCTTCTCGTTCAGGAGCTCGCGCTCGCGAAGAAGGTGCCCCCCTCCACGATGGAGGGGGAAATTCAGCAGATTTTTCAGGCGTAGCTCACGCCGCACGAGCCGGAAGGTCCCGTGCGCATCTACACCGGCACCGGCGACCAAGGGACGACGGGTCTCTTCGGCGGCGCCCGGGTCGAGAAGGACGACGCGCGTGTCGAGGCCTACGGCGCGGTCGACGAGCTCAACGCCTGTCTGGGCGTTGCGGCTGCCCATCTCGAGCCGGGCCCTTTGACCGACAGTCTGGCCGCCATTCAGGCCGATCTCTTCACGCTCGGCGCGGAGCTCGGCTGCGTGCCAGGAAAAGAGGAGCGTCTCGGGCTCACCCTGATCGGCGCAGCGGACGCCCACCGACTCGAAGGGCTCATCGACGAGCTCGAAACCCATCTCGAGCCGCTCAAGACGTTCATCCTGCCCGACGGAGCCCCCGCAGCGGCATTCCTGCACCAGGCGCGCACCGTGTGCCGGCGTGCGGAGCGCCGGGTCGTCGCAGCCGGACGGCAAACGCCGATTCGCGCCGAGGTCCTGATTTACCTCAATCGTCTGAGCGATCTCCTGTTCGTCATCGCCCGTGAAGCGAATCGCCTCGCTGCACGCGAGGAACGCGCTTGGTCTCCAAGGCGTTAGAACGAGCACGGACCCGTTTCCCCTAGGATTTTTGCAGTCTGCTAGGCTCCGACGCCGTGGCCATCCGCAAGATCGCTCAGCTCGGCGAGCCCCTGCTTCGCGAGCGCTCGAAGCCCGTCTCGCCCGACGAGCTCCTGAGTGAGCGACTGCAAACGCTCATCGACGACATGATCGAAACGATGCGCGACGCCGACGGCGCAGGGCTCGCGGCGCCCCAGGTGTACGAGCCCGTGCGCCTCGCAGTGATCGAGGTGAACGAAAATCCGCGGTATCCGACCTTTCCCGCCGTTCCCCTCACCGTGCTCGTCAATCCCGTCGTAACTCCGGAAGTCACGCCCGGTGAGCTGTCGGGCGAGGACGCCGTCGAAATGTTCGAGGGCTGCCTCTCCGTCCCGGGTGTCCGCGGACGTGTTCGGCGCCCGCGCCGAGTCCGCGTTTCGGCCCTCGGGCGCCACGGCGAGACGGTCGAGCTCGTGTGGGAAGGCGTGCGTGCCGCGATCGTTCAGCACGAGCTCGATCATCTCGACGGCGTGCTCTTCGTCGATCGGGCGGACCCCCGCAGTCTCACCTTTCTCCGCGAATACGAACGACACGTTCCGCTCGAGCAGCGGATCCTGGACCGAGGCCAGTCCGTCCTCGGCGCCTCGAAGGCACGCTAGCGCATGCCCGCACCGGGCGATCTCATCGGCGGCAAGTACCGCCTGATCCGGACGATCGGCGACGGCGGTATGGGCGTCGTCTACGAGGCGCGGCATGAAACGCTCGGAACGGCCGTCGCGTTGAAATTTCTGAAGGCCGAGCTCGCGCAAACGCCGGGCCTCGCCGCGCGGTTCCTGCGCGAAGCCCGCGTCGCGGCGAACATCGCGAGCCCGCACGTCGCTCACGTCAGCGACGTCGATACCGCGTCGGACGGCGCGCCGTATCTCGTCATGGAGCTCTTGAGCGGCGAACCGCTGCAGCGACTGCTCGATCGACATTCGAAGCTTGCGCCGAGCCTCGCCATCGATTTCGCTTTGCAGATCCTCGCAGGACTCGAGGCGGCGCACGCGGTGAGCGTCGTCCACCGCGACCTCAAACCCGACAACGTTTTCGTCACGCCGGGACCGAACGGTCCGTTCCTCAAGCTCCTCGATTTCGGCATCGCGAAGGTTCTCGAGCCTTCGGAAGCCCAGCGCGGCCTTACCCGCTCGGGCGTCGTCATGGGTACGGCCGAATACATGCCGCCCGAGCAGCTCTACGCGGCAAGCGACGTCGATCCGCGCGCCGACCTCTACGCGCTCGGCGTGATGCTGTTCGAGATGTTCTCGGGCAAGCGCCCCGCCGAAGGCGGCGACGCCGAAGTCATCGTCGGTAAGGTGCTCTCGGGCCAGGTGTTCGCGCTCGAGACGCTCGAACCGAGCTTGCCTGCGGGGCTCGTCGGCGTCGTGCGGCGCGCGATCGCCGCCGATCGCGACGCGCGCTTCGGCTCGGCCCGTGAATTTCGCGCCGCGCTCGAGCCGTTCGCGGGGCAAGCGCTCGAACGGACGAGCTCCGTCCCGAGGACGCTCGCCGACGAACCGGCGAACGCCGCCGAGGCGCGTGGACCGGCGTTCTCGCGTGGCTCGACCGAGCCAGCGGCCGCGCCCATCGTTCCGGCGCCCGGTTGGGGCACGCCGCAGGGACCACCCGGTCGTATCGTCGTGCACCGCCGGCGGCGCCCGGTCGGTCTCATCGTGGCGCTGTCTCTCACGGCGCTCGCCGCTGCCGGCGCCGTCGTCATCCTGCTGGTGCCGCAGGCGCACCGAGAGCCCGAGCCGACACCTCCGCCGAATCTTCCGGCCGAGCCGAGCGACGCGGTGATAACGCCGCTCGATCAGGCCCCGCAGCGACCGGTGCCGGCCACTCCGGCCACGCCGGCGACGCCTGCGAGCCCGACCCCGACGACACCCCGGCCGGCGGCGGACGCGGGCGCGCCGGCGGACGCGGGAGCGCCCGCCCTCCCCACCGTGCCTCCGTTCCAGCTTCCGAGCACATTTCCTCCCATCACGATTCCCTCGGGCTTCCCGACGACGCTGCCGAGCGTTCTCCCGCCATTTCCGAGCTCTTTTCCGGGGATTCCCGGATTGACCCCGCCGCCGCCGGCGACCGACGCCGGGCGCTGACGCGAATGCTAGAAGGGGCCCTGTCGGGCCACTCACCGGACACAGTCCGGAAATCCCGAACTCTTACCCTGAATGCGTGAGCCCATCCGCAGCATCGAAGCCGAGCCCGAGAAGCACCGTGACCGAGTCCAAACCGAACGAACGAGACGACGCGTTCGAAGCCTCGATGCCCGAGAGCTATCGAAGGAACTTCGACGGCGCTGCCGTCGCCGTCCACGCCCGCCTCTCGAACTCGAGAGCGAAGCACGGGGTCAAGGTCGGCAGCTTCCCGTCGGCGCGCCCGGGCACCGCGCTTTGCGTCGTGGCCGACGATCGACCGGGGCTGCTCGCCACCATCAGCGCCGCGCTCGTCATCCAACGTCTCGACGTGATCGAGGCCGAGGCCTACACGCGCCGCGAGCGCGGCCGGCCGGACGAAGCCGTGGACGTGTTCTGGGTACGTCACGATCCGCCCGAGAAGCGCGGGACGCCCGTCACGCCCGAAGACGTCGAGGGTCTTCGCGCGACGCTCTCGGGACT
>DASUTR010000102.1:0-9666 GCA_036374535.1 Polyangiaceae bacterium | reverse complement strand
CGCTCGCGCTCGCGGGCGGGGACTGGATGCCGCTGCATCGGCTCGTGATGCCCGTCGTTCCGGCGCTGCTTCTCGCGGGCGCGGAGCTCGCGACGAGCGCTTCGCCCCGCTGGCACGTCGCGCGCGCGACCGCGGCGGCGGCGCTCTGCATCGGCGTCGCAGCTCTGCAAACGTGGCCCGCTCGCGGCGTGCTTGCCGATCGTCTCGAGCTCGTCGAGCGCTTGCGCGCGCCGCTTCGCACGGCTCGCGTCACGGCCACCGTCGACGCCGGTTTCGTCGGCGCGGCAACGGACGGAGGCGTCTTCGATCTCGCAGGCGTCACCGAGCCCATCGTTGCGCGGCTCGGTGGCGGCCACACCTCGAAGCGCGTTCCGGAAGGGCTGCTCGAGAGCCGCGGCGTAGACCACGCCGTACTTGCCCTGGCTCCGGGGACGCGCGTCGCCGAACCCTGGCAAGCGTCGAGGTTCTTTCACGCGGTCGGCGCACGCCTCGCGGGGATGCCTCTCTTCGAGTCGTTCGAGCTCGTGGCCGAGGTTCCACTCGGCCGCACGGCCTATCGGTACGTCGTGGTGCGAAAAAGCACCGCCGTGAGCGGGCAGACCCGCCAAAAATGAGCACGTTTCGAAGCGCTGTGCGGGCGGCGCACGCGAATTCAGCCCGGGCTGTTCAGGCGCGTGCGCAGTTTTGCCATTTTCACTGCGGTGTCCAAATAGAGGCGCGCTTCTTGCTTGGGGGTGTTAGACTGCCTGCGAGCTTGGGGATCCGTTAGCGGCCCCGAGGCTCGGCACCTTACCGGTCGAAAGCCTGCCCGCATGGAGATCAAGCAGCAGCTTCGCCTTTCCCAGCAGCTGGTGATGACGCCCCAGCTGCAGCAGGCCATCCGCCTACTGCAGCTCTCGCGGCTCGAGGTCATCGAGGAAATCCGGAAAGAGCTCGACAACAATCCGGTCCTCTCGGAAGACGAGCCCGAAGGGCGCCGGGGCGAGCGCGGCGAGCAGCAGGTCGAAGCCAAGCAACCGCGCGACGTACCCGAGGCGGACCGGACGGGCGACCGGAAAGAGACGGAACGCGCGACGCGCGAGGTCGACTGGGAGAAGTTCCTCGAGAACCGTACGCTGCAACAGCCGACGGGGCAGGGGCGAGCCGGATTCGAGGATCTGCCTCCCATCGAGCAGAACCTCACGAAGCCGCGGAGCCTCCAGGATCATCTGCTCTGGCAGCTGCAGATGAGCGACTTCAACGATACCGAGCGGCGCTTCGCCGAGCTCGTGATCGGTAATCTCGACGAACGCGGCTACCTCGACCTCGTCGGCATCGAGCGGACCGACGGTACGCGCACGGCGGATCTCACGATCGACGACCTCGCGAAGGAAAGCGGACTTCACCCGGACGATGTGCCGCTCGTCCTCGAGATGATCCAAAATTTCGATCCCATCGGCGTCGCCGCGCGCGATCTGCGCGAGTGCTTGATGATCCAGGCGAAGGCGGCGGGGTTCGCGGCGACCGACTCCGAAGTGGAGATCATCCAGAATCACCTCCACCATCTCGAGAAGCACAACTACCAGGCCATCGCGCGCGAAATGCGCATTCCCATCGAGGACGTCTACGAGGCGGCGAAGGTCATCCAGGAGTTCGAGAGTCGCCCGGCGCGGAATTTCTCCGATCAGGACGAGCGAACGATCGGCATCACGCCCGACGTCTACGTCATCAAGGACGGCGACCAGTTCATCGTCATCGACAACGATCGCGGCGTGCAGCGCCTGTTCATCAACGAGTCACTCACCAAGCGCCTGCTCAAGGATCCGTCGGCCAAGGAGTTCGTGGGCGAGAAGCTCCGCAACGCTCAGTGGCTCATCCGCGCGATCGAGCAGCGTAGGAAGACGATCATCCGCGTCGCGGAGTGCATCGTCGAAAAGCAGCGTGACTTCTTCGAGAAGGGCGTCGCGCACCTTCGGCCGATGATCCTGCGCGACGTTGCGGAGTCCGTCGGCATGCACGAATCGACGATCTCGCGCGTCACGACCAACAAGTACATGCACACCCCTCAGGGGTTGTTCGAGCTCAAGTACTTCTTCAACTCGAGCATTCGCCGCGTCGCGAACGAAGACATCGCGAGCGAAAGCGTCAAGCAGGCGATCAAGAAGCTCATCGACGAAGAGGACAAGACCAATCCGATTTCGGACCAGGCGATCGTCGAGGTGCTCGAGAAGCAGGAGGGCATCAAAATCGCGCGCCGAACCGTCGCAAAGTACCGCGAGATGCTGGGAATCCTGGCGTCCTCGAAGCGGAAGCGGTTGTTTTAGTCTTCTTCGGGCGCCGCCCAATGCCCGGCGTCAAGGCCGGATTGCGACGGCTCGAACCCATCGCAGCTCTCGAAACGGAGCTGCTCGTTGCGAGCGGGTGGGGACGTTCTTGGCGCCGCCCTACGGCGGCTGGGGTATGCTCGGGGGAGGCGTAACCGGGAGCTCCGATGAACATCAGCATCACGTTCCGTCACATGGACTCGAGCGACGCGATCAAACGCTACGCGAGCGGCAAGCTCGCGAAGCTTCAGCGCTTTCTGCGGCAACCCATGATCGGAAAAGTGACGGTGTCCGTCGACAAGTTGAAGCATTCGGTCGAGGCGAGAATCTCGAGCGGTGGCGAGCACTTGGAGGCTCACGAGAAGAGCGACGACATGTACGCGGCCATCGACCTCGTGATGGACAAGCTCGAGCGGCAGATCCGCGGTTCGAAGGGCGTCGCCCGCGCGAAGCGGCGCCGCGGGGAGAGTCTCCGTACGGCGCCTGTTGCGGCGCGTAGCGACGGCGCTAGGAAGCCGACCGAGCGGGGGCGTAAGACGTCCGCGAAGCGACAGAGCAAGCCCAACTGATGATCGTTCCCGATCCCCTCCTCACGACGAAGAGCATGCGCCTGTCCGATATCCTCAGCGTCGACCGCATCCTGGTGGACGTCGATGGGAGCTTCGTAAAGAAGAAGGCGGATGCCTTGCGCTTGCTCGGCGAGATGCTTTCGCCCGTGCTCGGAGTGGATCGGGAAACCGTCGAACACTTGCTCGTCGAGCGCGAGAACCTCCAGAGCACGGGGATCGGCGACGGCGTCGCCATCCCGCACTGCTCGCTCGACGCGGCCGAGACTCAGGCCGGCGCGCTCGTGCTCTGCCCGCGCGGTATCGACTTCGACGCCATCGACGACGAGAAAGTGGAGATCATTTTCGGCGTCGTCGGTCCGAAGCGGGCGACGGGCGAGCACCTTCGAACGCTCGCGCGCATTTCGCGCCTGCTTCGTGACGAGCAGACGCGGCTGAAGCTGCTCGCCAGCCCGAACCCCGCGGCCGCCTACGACCTCGTTCGGTCGCACGAGGCGGCGGAGCGCTGAGCATGGTGAGCCGAGACCCGCCCTCGCAGGTGCCGAGCGGGCTCGCGGTGCGCGACCTCATCGAAGATCCGGTGCTCGGGCTGAAGATCCGGCTCGTTGCCGGTTCCGCGGGGCTCGCGCGCGAGATCCGGCACCCACGCATTCAGAAATCGGGTCTCGCCCTCGTCGGGCATCTGCACGGGCTCGTCGCGACGCGCGTCCAGATCCTCGGCGGAACCGAGCTTGCGTTTCTCGAAAAGCTCGGAGCCGCCGAGCAGGCCGATTCCGCTCGCGAGCTCTGCTCGGTCGCGCCGTCGCTCATCCTCGTCACGCGCGGGGTCGAACCGCCCGCGCCGCTCGTCGCGGAAGCCGAAGCGACGGGCACGCCGCTCGCCGTATGCGCGGAGCGCTCGTCCTCGGCGATCGGTCGCCTTCACACGCTGCTCGACGAGCGCCTGGCGCCGCGCGTGCGCATTCACGGGGTGCTCGTCGACGTGTTCGAAGTGGGCGTGCTCTTGCTCGGAAAAAGCGGCATCGGCAAGAGCGAGTGCGCTCTCGAGCTCGTCATGCGCGGTCACCGGCTGGTCGCCGACGACGTCATCGAGTGCGACTACCGCCCGCCGGGCATGGTGTTCGGCATGCCGGCGGCACCGCTGCGCCACCACATGGAAGTGCGCGGACTCGGCATCCTGAACATCAAGGATCTGTTCGGTGTGACGGCGATTCGCGAGCGCAAGCGGCTCGATCTCGTCGTCGAGCTCTCACCCGGCGACGCGGAGTACGACCGGCTCGGGCTCGAAGACGCCACGCGGGACATCCTCGGCGTCGCGGTCCGTACGGTGTGCTTGCCGGTGCGCCCGGGCCGCAACATGAGCTCGATCATCGAGATCGCCGCGCGCAACGAGCTTTTGCGCCAGGCGGGTCACCACCCGGCGCGGGCGTTCGTCGAGAAGCTCGAGCGCGGCATGGATCGACCGCCCCCGAGCCACATTCCCGAAAGGCCCCCGAGCAGCTCGTTTCGCGCGGTGGCCCCGAACGAAAGCTCCGCGCCGCCGCCGGTCGCCCCACGTCGTGGGGGTCGGTGATGGAAGAAACGCCCGCCCTTCTGGTCGTGACGGGCGTGAGCGGCGCCGGAAAATCCACGGCGGTGAACGCCCTCGAGGATCTCGGCTATTTCTGCGTCGACAACCTGCCTCCGCCCGTCGCCGCGAGCACGATCGAATCGTTGCGACAGGCGGGGGTTAGAAAAATCGCGCTCGGCATCGACGTGCGCGTGCGCGAATTTCTCGACGATGCAACGCGAGTGCTCGACCTGCTCGCCACGGCGGGCGGCGCGCCCCCCGAGATCATTTTTCTCGATGCGTCCGACGAGGCGCTTTTGCGGCGGTTCTCGAGCACCCGGCGCCCCCATCCGCTGAGCACCGAGAACAGGCCGGGCGCCCCCGCCGTCATCGACGGCATCCGGCGCGAGCGGGACCTGCTCGCGGCCCTGCGGGCCCGGGCGAGCTTCGTGCTCGACACGACGCGGCTCTCCGTGCACGATCTCAGGCGCGCGATCGTCGGCCGCTTCGGCCCTGCCGGCGGCAAAGCGCCCCGGCTTCGCATTCGTGTGGTTTCCTTCGGCTTCAAGTTCGGAAGCCCCGTGGACGCTGACATGCTCTTCGACGCCCGATTCCTCCCGAATCCCCATTTCGTCGAAGAGCTCCGCCCGCTGCCCGGTACCGACCCGAGCATCCAGCGCTACGTGCTCGAGCTGCCCGACGCAACGACGTACCTCGCGCACGTGATCGACCTGCTCGCGTTCTGCATTCCGCGCTTCGAAAGCGAAGGTCGGAGCTACCTCACGCTCGGGATTGGCTGCACGGGCGGGCGGCATCGTTCCGTCGTGCTCGCCGAAAAGCTCGCCGCCGGTCTCCGAGACAAGCTCGGGCTCTCGATCGACGTCGTCCACCGCGATCTGCATCGGGTCAATCTGGCGGGTCCGGAAGGCGACCCCGATCACGGACCGCGCTCGGTGCAGGGAGGGCAGGAATCATGACCTCGAAGGGCACGTACCAGGTGAAGAACAAGCTCGGGCTGCACGCGCGCGCGGCCACGAAGCTCGTTCAGCTCGCTTCCAAGTTTCCCTGCGAGATCGTCGTGAGCCGCGAGGGGCAGGCCGCGAACGCGAAGAGCGTCATGGGGGTGCTCCTTTTGTGCGGCTCGAAGGGGACGTACCTCGACATCGAAGCGACGGGCGATCGCTCGGACGAGGCGATCAAGGCGCTCGGCGAGCTCATCGACGGCCGCTTCGGGGAGCCCGAGTAACGTGGCGGACGAGGAGGGCGCGCGAGGGGCCGAGGGGCGCGATACCGTGCTCGAGGGGATCGCCGGGTCACCGGGGCTCGCGCTCGGGCCGGCCATCGTGCTCGATCGGCGGACGGGCGTCGTGCGCCGGCACGTCGGAAACCATCAGATCGAGGACGAGGTCGAGCGCTTCCATCGCGCCGTGGAGCTCACGGCGAAGAGCCTCGGCGAGGCGGCGGAACGCACGCGCGGTAGCCGCGCCGAATCGTCGATTCTCGAAGCCTACGTGCTGATGGTGATGGACGAGACTCTGCACGACGAGGTCGAGCGGCGCGTCCGCATCGATCGCCTGTGCGCAGAGTGGGCGCTCACGGTGGCGACCGACGAAATCGCGGAAAAGCTGTCACAAGCAGAAGATTCGTACCTCGCGGAGCGCAGCCACGACATCCAGTTCGTGGGGCAGAGCATCTTGCGGGCGCTCGCCGGGAGGGCCGAGCCGGTCTCGCCGTTCATCGGTGGACGCGAGCCTGGCGTGCTCGTCGCACGCGATCTGTCGCCGGCGGAAACGGCGACGCTCACCAAGCAGAACGTGCTCGCCATCGTGACGGAGGTGGGGACCCGAACGAGCCACACGGCGATCCTCGCGCGTGCCCTCGAGATCCCCGCCGTGGTCGGCGCCGCGGGCGCCCTCGCGCACATCGGCGACGGGGACGTCGTGCTCGTCGACGGTTTGCGCGGGCGCGTGACGCTCGCGCCGGGCGTCGAGGCGCGAGCGAACGCCCAGCTCCGCGCCGAGAAATACCGCGACGCTCAAAAGGCGAGGGTGGTGCTCAGAGACCGCCCCGTGCTCACGCGCTGCGGTCAGGCGATCTCGCTCAAGGGCAACATCGAGCTACCGGGCGAGGCGGTGCTCGCGCTCGATCAGGGTGCCCAGGGCATCGGCCTCTATCGCACCGAGTTTTTGTACGTCAATCGCAAGGATTTGCCGAGCGAGGACGAGCAATACGAGACGTATCGGCGCGTGCTGGAAGCGGTGATGCCGCTTCCCGTGACGCTCCGAACGTTCGACATCGGCGGCGACAAGTTCGTCTCGTCGATGCAGGTCCCCGGCGACATGAACCCGGCGCTCGGCCTGCGCGCCGTGCGCCTCGGACTCGCGCGCCGCGATCTCTTCTTGACCCAGCTCCGGGCGATGGTGCGCGCCTCGGCCCATGGTCCGCTGCGCATCATGATCCCGATGATCGCCTCCGTCGGCGAGCTCCGCGAGGTAAAGCTCCTCGTCGCTCGCGCCATCCAGGAGGTCGACGACGCCGGCCATCCACGGGCCCGGCACGTGCCGCTCGGCATCATGGTCGAAGTGCCGTCGGCGGCCATCCTCGCCGATCGCCTCGCGCCGGAAGCCGCATTCATGAGCATCGGCACGAACGACCTCGTCCAGTACGCCCTCGCCGTCGACCGCTCGAGCCCGGAGCTCGCCTACCTTGCATCCTTCTTCGATCCGGCCATTTTGCGCTTGATCCGCGGCGTCATCGAGGCCGGCGCGAAGTACGATCGCCCCGTCTTCGTGTGCGGCGCGATGGCGAGCGATCCGCTGGCGGCCGTGCTCCTCGTCGGCATGGGATTGCGCGAGCTCAGCCTCGAAGCGTCGTCGATTCCGGACGTTCGCGCCGGGCTCGGCTGCGTCACCGTCGCCGAAGCCGAACTCGCCGCCGAACGGGCCACGGACTGCTCGACGGCGTCGGAAATCGAGGGCCTCTTGCGCGAGACGTTCGGCGCGCGCGTGGCCGCGAGCGGGGAATCGGAATAAGCGCCGCGACGAGCAACTCGGCCGGGCGCCGGCCGACGTTGTCCCGTGCAGCGATTCTTCGCCTGTTTCCTCGTTTTCGCCCTCGGCTGTGGCGGCGTTCAAGGGTCAGGGTTCGAAGGCGAGGTCGAGCTCGTTCTTCTTCACACGTCCGACCTGCATTCCGCGCTCTTTCCCTACCGCGAAAAGCTCGGTTGGGCCGACGCCCGGCGCGGCCTCGGAACCGAGGGGACCACGGCGAGCATCGGCGGGGCTGCCCGCCTCGCGACGCTGGTCGGCCGCGAGCGCGCGCTCGCCGAGCGCTCGCTCGTGCTCGATTCGGGCGACGCCTTCCAGGGCTCGCTTGCGTTCGACACCTGGTCGGGCGAGCCCGAGCTCCTTTTTCTCGGCGCGCTCGGTGTTCGCGCGCAAGCGCTCGGCAACCACGAGCTCGATCGCGGGGCCGAAAACGTCGTTCAGCGCTATCGAGAGCTCGCGACGTTCCCGCTCCTCGCCGCCAACTACTCCGGCGACGCGACAGCGGGCGTCGCCGAGCTCGTTTCGCCGTTCGCCGTGCTCGACGTTCGCGGGCTCCGCGTGGGCGTCGTCGGCGTCGCCAACGCGCGCAGCGTTCCGGCGCTCCGCGAGCGACCGAACGAACTCGGCGTCGCCGTGCTCGAGACCGCTGGCGCGGTCCAGGGCGCGCTCGACGCGCTCCGTCCCGTCGTCGACGTCGTGGTCGTGCTCACGCACCTCGGGCTCGACGCCGACCATGCGCTCGTTCGCGAGACGAGCGGTATCGACGTCGTACTCGGCGGTCACCAGCACCTCGCCCTCGACGAGCCCGCCGTCGTGCTCGACTGCGCCGAAGGCACGGTCATGGCCGCCGGTGGCCACAGGCGACGCTGCGTATCGCGCCGCGTGCCCGTCGTTCACAGCGGCGCGTACGCGAAGTACCTCGGAAAGCTCTCGTTGCGGCTCGACGACGCCGCGGACCGCGTGGGCCCGACGTACGAGCCGCTCGACGCGCACGAGGTCACGAGCGCCACCTTCGAGCTCTTGCCGGCCCACGCGGGCGTTCCCGAAGACGCCGCCATGCGCGAGCTGCTCGAGCCGTTTCGCGCGGGGGCGTTCGCCGGCTCGGAGCTCGGCGGCGCCGTCGGCTTCGCTCCACGGAGCGTCGCGCGCGCCGGGGTAACGGGCGGTGACTCCCCGCTCGGAAACGTGGCGGCGGACGCCGTTCGCAGGGTCGCGGGAACCGAGCTCGCGCTCATCGGTGCGTCGTCGCTCCGCCGGGATCTCGCGCCGGGTGCGTTCGACACCGACGCACTCGAGCGAAGCTTCCCGTTCGACGATCCCGTCGTGCGCGTTCGGACTACGGGTCGAGCGCTTCGCGCGGCGTTCGAACGCGCGGCGGAGACGGCTTTCGAGCGCGACTGCCGCACGCCGGTTCACGTCTCGGGTGCGAGCGTTCGGTTCCGCTGCCCCTGCGAGCGCCCCCCGTGCGCCGACGTTTTCGTCGGCGCAACGGCGCTGTGCTGCCGCGATGACGCGGAGTGCGCTCCCGTCGGGGGCGCCTGCGGAGCGGCGCCGGGCGAGCTCGGCTGGTGTTTTTTGCCGCTCGTCTCCGACGCCGCCTACGAGCTCGCGACGACGGCGTACGTCGCCGACGGCAACGGTGGTTTCTTCGCACGCATCGCCTCCGGCGACCGCTCGCTCGCCGCTCCGGGGCTGCGCGAAGCCGTCGGCGAGATGCTGCACGACGCGGAGCCGTGCGACGGCGTTCCGGACGAGCTCCGGCACTTGCCGTGTCTCGACGAAAGGGTGGGCGCGCGCCGTGACGGCCGCCTCCGCATCGAGCGCCCATGACGCGACGGACGTTCGCAACGACCGCGCTCTGTCTCGTGCTCACCGCGGCCGGTCGCGCCGTCGCGGAGCCGTCGGACGCCACGGCGCCTCGTGCGAGTGCTCGCGCCGCGCTCGTCTGGATCTTCGGCGACGACGACGCCTTGCGCCCTCCGAACGAGGCCACACCGCCGTCTCCCGCTGCGAGCATCGGCGATCGCCCGGGCTATGATCCGCTCGTCGCCGGATACGGCTCTCGCTACGGAGGTCGCGAAAATCGAGTGGAGCTCCGGCTGCGCGGCGAGGCGCGCGATCTCGTGCCGGCGCTCGCGACGGCCGCCGAGCTCGCCGTCGGTCTCGACGTGACCGGGCTCGGCGAGCGGCAGGGCGGCGCG
>DASUTR010000101.1:0-10814 GCA_036374535.1 Polyangiaceae bacterium | reverse complement strand
CGATCCCTCCACGTGCATTCCGCCGACGCCGACGACCAGAGCGCCTGCGGACGCGGCAAGGAGCAGCCGCACGGGAGTTGCGCGACTCCTGAGCCAGGCTCGCGGGCCCTTCTCTGCCCGAAGAGCGCCTTCGAGCGACGCCCAAAGGGCGGCGTGGTCGCCGGCGGGCGGCTCGGCCCTCGATAATTCACGCCCGAGGGCTCCGTGATCGTCGAGGAGCTCCGCGCAAGCCTCGCAGGCCCGGAGATGCTCCTCCACCCCAGGGCCGTCGGGGGCGGTCCCGGCGAGGAGGGCGTCCCGGATCTCGGTGCAGTCCACGCGTTCGACGGTCATATGCCGAACTCCCCCGTCGGGTTACCGACCTCGCCGCGTGCGAGGTCGTCGCCGAGCAGCTTTCGAAGCCGCTGGTAGCCGCGGTGCGCCCGGACCTTGGCCGCAACGGCGCCGATGCCGAGGCATCGTGCCGCTTCGGCAAACGAGAGCCCGTCGAACCAGTGAAGCTCGATGACGGCTCGATTCTCCTCCGGAATCTGCTGGAGCGCCCACGCGAGCGAGCGGCGCGCCTCGAACGCCTCGTGCGAGCCGCTCGGACCGGGGCGCTCGTCGCCGAGCTCGCCGAGCACTTCGGGACGGCGGCGGCGTCTGCGAAAGTGCTCGCGTTTGAGATTCAACGCAATCGTGTAAAGCCAGGGTTTGAAGCGCTGCGACGGATCGAAATCGAGCCGCGCGCGGTGGAGCTGTAAAAACGTCTGTTGAACGAGGTCGTTCGCGGCTTCCCTGGCGTAGAGCTCGCGGAGCATGAGCCGCTCGAGCTTGGGCGCGTAGCGAGCGAAGAGCTCGCGGAACGCCGCGGCGTCGCCGCCCGCGTACGCGAGCATCAGGTCTTCGTCGGATCGCATGCGCGCCGGCGCGCAGCATAGACGACGGCGGCGACGCCGGGCACGTGCCGCGTCACACGAAGTGCGCCGCGCGATGTCCGGCAGGTTTCGCGGGCCATTGGGGGGCGCGGCCGCTCGAGGCGGAACGATGCTGCTCGTTGCGATTCAGCCGTCACCGGCGTAGAGAACCGGGCTCGTGACGATGCAAGCGGCCTCGGTCCTCGGAGCTCCGACTTGGCCCGCCGAGCTCGAGCTCGTCTTCGCGCGACAGGGCGAGCGCACCGTGCTCGAGCGGAGGCGCCATCGCGGTCCGCTCGTCGTGCAGCGGCCCTTTCATCCGGAGGCCGACGGCACCTGCCACGTCTACGTGCTCCATCCACCCGGTGGGGTCGCGGGAGGCGACGAACTCTCGCTCCGCGCCGAGGCTCGCGCGAATGCGTCCGTGCTCTTGACGACCCCGGCGGCATCCAAACTCTACCGTACGAAGAGCCCTCGCGCTTCGTTGCAGCAGACGTTTCGCATCCGGGAGGGCGCAACCCTCGAGTGGCTGCCCCAAGAAACGATCGCCTTCGGCGGTTCGCACGTCACGAGCACGACGACGGTCCATCTCGAGCGCGCCGCGAGCTACGTCGGTTGGGAAATCACCTGCCTCGGCCGTCCCGCCGCCGGCGACGCGTTCGTCACCGGCTCGTTTCGTCAGTGCACCGAGGTCTGGCGCGAGGGGCGCCTGCTTCTCGTGGATCGGATGCACGTGGACGCGGAAAGCCCGGCGCGAAATGCCGCCTGGGGCTTTCACGGGCACCCCGTGTACGCAACGCTCGTCGCGTCGGCGGCGTCGCCTTCCCTCGTCGCGGCGCTCCGCGCGGCGGTGACCGTCGATTCTCCCGTCGATCGGTTCGCCGTGACGGCGCTCTCCGGCGTCACGATCTGTCGCTTTCTCGGCCCGAGCAGCGAACGCGCACGCCGCGCGCTCCTCGCCGCCTGGCGCATCCTTCGCTCCGAGATTCTCGGCAAACCCGCCTGTCCCCCCCGCATTTGGACGACGTAAAGGACCATGGAACTTACACCTCGCGAAAAGGACAAGCTCCTCATCTTCACGGCGGCGCTCCTCGCCGAACGGCGAAAAGCGCGCGGCATCAAGCTGAACTACCCCGAGACCGTGGCGTACATCACTGCCGCCATCCTCGAAGGCGCGCGCGAGGGGCGAAGCGTCGCCGAGCTCATGAGCTTCGGAGCGACGCTGCTCACACGCGACGACGTGATGGAAGGCATCGCCGAAATGATTCCCGAAGTGCAGGTCGAAGCCACGTTTCCGGACGGAACGAAGCTCGTTACCGTCCACCACCCGATTCCGTGAGGCCCGCGTGATACCCGGAGAGATCGTCGTACTGCCCGGAGAGCTCGTCTTGAACGAAGGCCGCGCCACCGTGACGGTGCGCGTGGCCAACACGGGCGATCGGCCGATACAGGTCGGCTCGCACTACCACTTCTACGAGACGAACTCCGCGCTCGCGTTCGAGCGCGAAAAGACGCGCGGCTTTCGCTTGAACGTGCCCGCCGGAACCGCCGTCCGCTTCGAGCCCGGGCAGGAGCGCGAGGTCGAGCTCGTGGCTTACGGCGGCGAACGCCGGGTTTACGGTTTCACGGGGCGCGTGATGGGAAAGCTCGAGGGCACATGACCAGGATCGATCGACGCGCTTACGCCTCGATGTACGGACCCACGGTGGGCGATCGAGTGCGGCTCGGCGACACCGAACTCTGGATCGCCGTCGAAGAGGACCGCACGCTCTACGGCGAAGAGGTGAAGTTCGGCGGCGGCAAGGTCATTCGCGACGGGATGGGGCAGAGCCAGCGTGACAACTCCGAGGCCGTCGACACGGTGATCACGAACGCCCTCATCGTCGATCATTGGGGCATCGTGAAGGCGGACATCGGGATCCGGCAGGGGCGCATCGCGCGCATCGGCAAGGCAGGAAATCCCGACGTGCAATCGAAGGTCGACATCGTCGTCGGGCCGGGCACCGAAGTCATCGCGGGCGAAGGGATGATTGCCGTGCCGGGCGGCATCGATTCGCACATTCATTTCATCTGCCCGCAGCAGATCGACGACGCCCTGATGAGCGGCGTCACGACGATGCTCGGCGGCGGCACCGGCCCGGCTGCGGGAACGAGCGCAACCACGTGTACTCCCGGCCCTTGGCACATCGCGCGCATGCTTCAGGCCGCCGACGGGCTGCCGATGAACCTGGGGTTCCTCGGCAAGGGCAACGCGAGCCTGCCGCTCGCGCTCACCGAACAGATCGTCGCCGGGGCCATCGGGCTCAAGCTCCACGAAGATTGGGGCACGACGCCCGCTGCGATCGATTGCTGCCTCGGTGTCGCCGAGCGCTTCGACGTGCAGGTCGCGATTCACACCGACACGCTGAACGAGTCGGGCTTCGTCGAGGACACCTTCGCGGCGTTCAAGGGCCGCACCATCCACGCGTACCACACCGAGGGCGCGGGCGGCGGGCATGCGCCCGACATCATTCGTGCTTGCGGGGAGGCGAACGTGCTGCCGTCGTCGACGAACCCGACGCGACCGTTCACGGTGAACACCATCGACGAGCACCTCGACATGCTGATGGTGTGTCACCACCTGAGTCCCGACATCCCGGAGGACGTGGCGTTCGCCGAGTCGCGCATCCGGCGCGAGACGATCGCCGCCGAGGACATTCTCCACGACCTCGGCGCCTTCAGCATGATCTCGTCGGACTCCCAAGCCATGGGGCGCGTGGGAGAGGTTCCGACGCGCACCTGGCAGACGGCGCACAAGATGAAGGTGCAGCGCGGCGCGCTCGCCGAGGACGACGCGACGCACGACAACTTCCGCGTGCGGCGCTACATCGCCAAATACACGATCAACCCGGCGATCGCACACGGCATCGCCGGCGAAGTCGGCTCGATCGAACCCGGCAAGCTCGCCGATATCGTGCTCTATCGCCCGGCGTTCTTCGGTGCGAAGCCCGCGATGATCATCAAGGGCGGCATGATCGCGGCCGCGCCGATGGGCGATCCGAACGCGTCGATCCCGACGCCGCAGCCGGTGCACTACCGCCCCATGTTCGGCGCGTTCGGCGGCGCGCTTTCGCAAACCTCCGTGACGTTCGTTTCGGGCGCCTCCATCGAGGCGGGGATCCCGCGAGAGCTCGGGCTCCTGAAGCGCACGGTGGCGGTGACCGGGACGCGTTCGATTACGAAGCGCGACATGGTGCACAACCACGCCCTGCCTCGCATCGAGGTCGATCCGCAGACGTACGAGGTGCGCGCGGACGGCGAGCTTCTCACGTGCGAGCCCGCGACGTCCCTACCCCTCGCCCAGCGCTACTTCCTGTTCTGAGCCATGCGCAACGTTCGCAGCCTCCACCGCTCCTCGCAGCCGCCCGACGCGCGCCTCTGCCTCGACTACGACGCACGCGTGAAATCGCGCTTCCGCGCTCGGCTCGAAAACGGCGAGGAAATCGCCGTGAAGCTCCCGCGAGGAACCGTGCTCGCCGGCGGCGACAGGCTCCTCGCCGACGACGGAAACTCCATCGAAGTGGTCGCGGCGGAGGAGGAACTGAGCGTCGCCACCACGACCGATCCGCTGCTCTTTGCGCGCGCGGCTTATCACCTCGGCAATCGCCACGTACCGCTCGAGATCGGCCCGGGCAGGCTCGCGTACCAGCACGATCACGTGCTCGACGAAATGCTGCGACGGCTCGGCGTGACGTTACGCCTCGAACGCGCGCCCTTCGCGCCCGAGGGCGGCGTCTACGGGCATGGCGGCCACCACCACGACCACTCGCATCACGACCACGGTGACCACCACGCGCATGGCGGCCACCACCACGACCACGCGCATCGCGACCACGATCACGACCACGCGCACGACGAGCACCCGCATGCACAAGACGCCAAAGGTCGCGTGTCGTGACGTTCGGGACGCTCGACTCCGGCGGCCTCGTGCGGCTCTTGCAACTCTCGAGCCCCGCGTTGCCGGTCGGCGCGTTCGCCTTCTCACAGGGGCTCGAAACGGCCGTCGCGCTCGGTTGGATCGACGGCGAGGAAAGCTCACGAAACTGGCTCGAAGGCGTGCTCGACGAAGGCCTCGCCAAGCTCGACCTTCCGGTGCTCGCACGCCTTCACCGAAGCCGGCTCACGGGCGACGACGGCTCGTTCCACCGTTGGTCGGAGTACCTGCTTGCCTCGCGGGAATCGCACGAACGCCGTCTCGAGGACGAACACCTCGGGCGCGCTCTCGCGCGACTGCTCGCCGACCGAGGGGTTCCCGGTGCGAGCGCGACGCAGGGCGACATCGCTCTCCCGCATGCGGCGCTCTTCGCCGTAGCGGCCGTGGATTTCGGCATTCCTCGCGCGGAGACGCTGCTCGGTTTCGCTTTTTCGTGGGCCGAGAGCCAGGTGGGCGCGCTGTCACGCCTCGTACCGCTCGGCCAGCTCGCCGCTCAGCGCGTGCTGACGGCGGTCGCCCATGCCATTCCGAACGCCGTCGCGCGCGCCGAAGCGCTACCCGACTCCGATATCGGCTCCTGCTTGCCGGGGCTCGCCCTCGCGAGCGCGCTCCACGAAACTCAGTACTGCCGCCTGTTCAAATCCTGATCCGAGGAGAATCCACGATGGAATCCCACGAACAAGAAACGCTGCGCGTCGGAGTCGGCGGGCCCGTCGGCTCGGGCAAGACCGCATTGGTCGATTCGCTCTGCAAGCGCATGCGCGACCGCTTTCACATGGCCGTCGTCACGAACGACATCTACACCTACGAGGACGCTCAGTTCTTGATCCGCAGCGGCGCGCTGCCGGAGGACCGCGTGCTCGGGGTCGAGACCGGCGGCTGTCCCCACACGGCGATTCGCGAAGACGCATCGATCAATCTGGAAGCCGTGTCGACGCTGATGAAGCGGCACGGCACCCTCGACCTCGTGATCATCGAGAGCGGCGGGGACAACCTCGCGGCGACGTTCAGTCCGGAGCTCTCGGACCTCACCCTCTACGTGATCGACGTCGCGGCCGGCGACAAGATCCCGCGGAAGGGCGGACCCGGCATCACGAAGAGCGATCTTCTCATCATCAACAAGATCGATCTCGCTCCGCACGTCGGCGCCTCGCTCGAGGTCATGCAGCGCGACGCGCTCAAGATGCGCGGCGAGCGTCCGTTCGTGTTCACGAACCTGAAGACGGGCGAAGGCCTCGAAAAGGTCGTGGACTTCATCGTGAAGCAGGGCCTGCTCCACTGAGAGCTCGCCCGAGCCGGCGCCGCCCGCGATCACCGAAAGTCGACGCGGGGCGCCCCGGCGGCCGAACCGCCACCGCTAGACGGCCAAATGCTGCTTGATGAGCTCGTCGCTGAGCTCGCTCATGGCGCCGGAGGCGACGGCCCGCCCGCGCTCCATCAAACAAAAACGACTGGCGACGCGCCGAGCGAAGCCGAGCTTCTGCTCGACGAGGAGCACGGTGAGCTTTTCCTCCCGATTGAGCTTTTCGAGAATATCGCCGATTTCCGCGACGATGTTCGGCTGAATGCCCTCGGTCGGCTCGTCGAGAATCAAAAGCTTCGGTTCGATGGCAAGGGCGCGACCAATGGCGAGCTGCTGCTGCTGCCCACCCGAGAGATCGCCGCCGCGGCGGTGAAGCATCGTCTTCAAGACGGGAAAGAGCGTCATCACGCGCTCCGGAAGGGTACGCTTGCGCCCGCCGGCGAGCACGCCGAGCTCCAGGTTCTCGCGGACGGTGAGCTGCGGGAAGATCTCGCGTCCTTGCGGGACGAATCCGATGCCGCGCCGGGCGCGGAGCTCCGCGGGCCGGCCGGCGAGATCCTCGCCTGCGAACTTCACCTTTCCGCTGCGCATCTTCTGCGTGCCCATGACGACGCGGAGCAGCGTCGTCTTGCCGACTCCATTGCGGCCCATCAGGCAAGTGGACGAGCCCTCGGGCACGTCGAGCTGCATGTCCCAGAGGATCTGACTTTCGCCGTATGCCTGATTCAGCCCTTCAACGCTCAGCATGGTCGGCTCCGAGGTAGACTTCGACGACTTTCGGGTGGACCTTCATCTCGTCGAGCGAGCCCTCGGCGAGCACGGAGCCCTCGTGAAGGACCGTGACCTTGTCGGCGATGCTGCGCACGAAATCCATGTCGTGCTCCACGACGACGACCGTGCGCTCTCCGGCGAGCGACTTGAGAAGCTCCGCGGTGCGTTCCATCTCGACGTGCGTCATACCGGCGACGGGTTCGTCCACGAGCAAGACGCGGGGACTCTGGACGAGCAGCATCCCGATCTCGAGCCACTGCTTCTGTCCGTGCGACAGCTCGCCCGCGAGGCGGTGGCGCGCCTCGACGAGGCCCACGGTCTCGAGCGACCGCTCCATGCTTGTTCGTTGCTCGGAAGACAGCGAGCCGAACAGCGCGTGCCACACGCCGCGCTTGCCGGCTACGGCGAGCTCGAGGTTTTCGAGCACCGTGTGACCCGGGAACACCGTCGGGCGCTGGAATTTCCGACAAATCCCGAGCTGCGCGATCTCGTGCTCACCCAAGCCGAGCAGATCGCCGCCCTGCCCCACGAGAAACACGGTGCCATCGTCCGGCATCGTCTTCCCCGTGATGACGTCCATGAGCGTCGTCTTGCCGGCGCCGTTCGGCCCGATGATGCAGCGGAGCTCGCCCTCGTCGAGCACGAGCGTGAGCTCGTTCAACGCCTTGAAGCCGTCGAAGCTCACGCTCACCGAGTCGACGCAGAGCACGGCCTTGCGTCCGTGCGTGAGCACGTCGAGCCGCTCCTTGCTCGTCGTCTTGAGACGCCGGCTGGACGTCCGTTCGTTCTTCGGTCGAACCGAAGGCTTCTCGCCGGCGGGGGGAATTCTGGTGGTTTGCGGCTCGGCGCTCTCGGGCGCGGCCTCGCCCCCGGGGAGCCCTTCGGTGGCGGCCGCGGTCACGACGCCGCTCCCGTCGGCGCGGGCGCCGTCGCCTTGCGTGGCTTGTCCAACCATTTGTGCAGCGAGCCCGCGATACCGCGCGGCAGGAACAGGGTCACGAAGATGAACACCGCGCCGAGCACGTAGAGCCAGGCCTCGGGCAGCGCTCCGGTGAACCAGCTCTTACCGCCGTTCACCACGAACGCGCCGAGCGCGGCACCGACGAGTGTTCCGCGACCGCCGACGGCCGTCCAAATCGCCATTTCCACCGAGTTGGCCGGCGAGAGCTCGCTCGGGTTGATGATGCCGACCTGGGGGACGTAGAGCGCACCGGCGAAGCCGCACAGAACGGCCGACATCGTCCAGACGAACAGCTTGAACTGCTTCGGATCGTAGCCGAGGAACATCACGCGCGTTTCCGCGTCGCGGACCGCGCGGAGCACCCGGCCTAGCTTCGACGTGACGACGTAACGGCAGAGGAGATAGGTGACGATGAGCGCCGCAACGGAAATCACGTACAGCGCGAGCTTCGTCGCCGGGCTCTGGAGGGAGTAACCGTAGATGAGCTTGAAGTCGGTGAGACCGTTGTTGCCGCCGAGCCCCGTCTCGTTGCGGAAGAAGAGCAACATCATCGCGTAGAGGAGCGCCTGCGTGATGATCGAGAAATAGACGCCGCGGATGCGCGAGCGGAAAGCGAAATAGCCGAAAACGTAGGCGAGAAGCCCGGGCACCCACAGCGTCGCCGCGAGCGCGAAGAAGAAGTTCGAGAACCCGTTCCAGAACCAGGGCAGCTCTTTCCAGTCGAGGAACACCATGAAATCCGGCAGGTTCGAGCGATAGACGCCGCGCCCGCTCATGGCGAGCATGAGATACATGCCCATGGCGTAGCCGCCGAGCGCGAAGAAGAGCCCGTGCCCGAGGCTCAGGATGCCGGCGAAACCCCAGATCAAATCGAGAGCGACCGCGACGAGCGCATAGCACGCGAACTTTCCGAAAAGCGTCACGATGTGGCCGGGCACGTGCAGCGGTGACGCCGGGGGCAGCGCGAGGTGCGAAACGGGGATGACGACGAGCCCGAGGACGGCGAACGCGGCGAGCAATCCCCAGCCGCGAGCCGTGTGGAGGCGACCGGCGAGCTCCTTGGCGCTCACGCTGCCTCCGCCGCGCGACCCCTGAGCGCGAAGATGCCCTGAGGGCGCTTCTGGATGAAGAGGATGATGAGGATCAAGATCAGGATCTTTCCGAGGACGGCGCCCGCCACCGGTTCGAGGAACTTGTTGACGACACCGAGGCCGAGCGCGCCGGCCACGGTGCCCGCGATTTTTCCGACGCCGCCGAGGACGACGACCATGAACGAGTCGACGATGTAGCTCTGCCCGAGCTCGGGCCCGACGTTGCCGAGCTGCGACAGCGCGACGCCGCCGAGACCGGCGATGCCCGAGCCGAGACCGAACGTCCCCATGTCGACACGCTGCGTCGCAATGCCCATCGCCGCGGCCATTTCGCGGTTCTGGGTCACCGCCCGCACGCGAAGACCGACCGGCGTCTTGTTCATCCAGAGCCAGACGAACGCCACGACGACGATCGCAAACACGATCACGCCGATGCGCGAATACGTGAGGACGACGCCGGGCAGGAGCTCGAAACCGCCCGAAAGCCAGCTCGGGTTCGCGACGGCGACGTTCGACGCGCCGAAGGTGAGCCGTACGGTTTGAATCAAGATGAGCGAGATGCCCCAGGTCGCGAGCAACGTTTCGAGGGGCCGGCCGTAGAGAAAACGAATCACGGTTCGTTCGAGAAGGACGCCGACCCCGAAGCACACCACGAATGCCGCGGGGACGGCGACCAAGGGATACCAGTCGAACCAAGCGGGCGCCGACTTCTGGAAGAAGTTCTGGACGACGAACGTCACGTAGGCGCCGATCATGATCATCTCGCCGTGCGCCATGTTGATGACGCGCATGAGTCCGAACGTGATCGCGAGACCGAGGGCCGCGAGCAAGAGCACGCTACCCAGGCTGATTCCGTAAAAAACGTGACCCACGTAGCCGATGAGGAACGCGCGGGTCTCGATCGAGGTGAGCGCCTTGCTTGCGGCCGCGCGAACCGCGGGCTCCGGCTCCGTCGAAGCGCTGCCTTCCTTGCCGGCAATCCGCTCGAGGTCCGCGTTGAAGGTCGTGTCACCGTTGCGACCGATGACTTCGAGCGCCGAGATGCGCTTGGCCGGGACATCGCTCCTGAGCTCGGTGACCGCCAACGCGAGCTCGAGCGACTCACGCACGTCGTCGTCGCGCTCCTTGCCGAGCGCCGCGCGCATGAGGGGCGCGATGTCGTCGCTCGGTCGCTTCGTGAGCTCTTGCGCGGCGGCAAGCCGAACGGCGCGATCGGGTGCGGAGAGCTTGAGCGCGGCCAGGGTCGGCAGCAGCATGCGCCGGAGTGAATTGTCGGTCTGCGCCGTCGTGAGCTTGCCGCTCGGAACGCGCGGACCGCCGGCGAGCGCGGGCGCCGTGCCCGAGCTCGTCGCGATGAACGTATCGCCGTTGGCGTCGACCTTGAGGTTCCCCTCGTCGAGCGCCTGGAGCGCCGGAAGGGCGCGGGCGTCGGCCCGCGCCTTCAAGCGCTCGAGCGCGGCGCGCGCCGCCTTGCCGTCCGAACCGACGACCGCGGCGAGATCGGCGCGCACGTCGTCGGCGGCGCGTGCATCGGAGACGGCCCATGGCGCGAGCCACACCGCGAGCACGCTCGCGAAGAGCGCCAAACGCAAGAGTAGACGTCGCACCATGGGCTTCACTCCGTGACTCCGAACCGGTTACTTCGCGACGGGCGCTGCCGTCGCCGCCGGGGCCGGCGTGCCGCCCGCGACCTTGTACTTGGCTTCGGTGCAGTTGCCGCACGACCAGGGGTACGACCAATCGGCGACCTTCTTGGCGCTCTCGGGAACGTACGGGCTCCACGGCATCGCACGGATCGGACCTTCGGTCTTCCAGACGA
>DASUTR010000100.1:0-6186 GCA_036374535.1 Polyangiaceae bacterium | reverse complement strand
CACGAGCAGCCCGACCCAACCCGCAAACGCGGTCGCGTGCATGTTCATGTCGCTTCCGTCGGGGATGGGTCCGTGAATGACGAGCTTGAGCAGCCAGTAGAGGATGCTCTGGCCCTCTTGCGTGTAGCGTTCGGGCAGCGGTTTGACCTCGGATTCGGCGATTCCCCACGCGAGCACGGGGAGCGCGACGACGAGCCCGGCGAGCGGCCCCGCGGCGCCGATGTCGAGCAGCGCCGTACGCGAACGGATGCGGCCGCGCATGCCGATGACCGCCCCCATCGTGCCGAACGGACTCACGAAGGGCATGGGGATGAAGTAGGGCAACGACGCCGGAACGCCGTGACGGCGCGCCGCGAAGTAGTGGCCGAACTCGTGCGTGAGCAGAATGGCGAGGAGCGGCACGGCGAAGGGCCACCCCGTCACGAGGAAACGCGGATCGAAGAGCTCCCCGAGCCCCTCGGGATGCCGAGCCCCTTCGGGAAGCGCGTACTCGGCGCCGGCGAGGAAAACGCTGATGACGGTCGCGAGGAACAGGACGACGTTCGTTCGCACCTTCCCGGTGCTTCGGTCCTGCGTCTCCCGCTCGTCGTCGAGATCGCCGTCAGCCATGCAGGAGCGATTCGCGAAGCTTCGGCAACAGCCGATCGAGCTGCGGCGCGAGGTCGGCGTCGAGCACGCCGATGTCCGTGTCGAGTCGCAGGCTCCGCCGCGGGCGCTCGGGATCGGGGAGCACGCTCGCGATGCCGGCGGCGTTCAGCGACTGCAGCGCCTCCTCGATGAGCGCGGCGTCGTCCGGGTGCGCCACGATGGTGACGCGCCGCGCGCCGCGTGTTTCCTCGAGCGCACGCCGGGCGATCGCGACGATGCGGCGCGGCTCGAGCTCGAGCGCCTCGCCGAGCAGCCGTTCGGCGAGCACGCGCGAAAGCTCGACGACGCGCTCGAGGTTCCGCTCGAGGGCCTGACTTTCACGCAGCGAGAGCGCGAGCGCGTGGGCCGCGAGACGCGCCGAGGCTTCGGCGCGTGCCTCGACTTCGGCCTTCAGGCGGCGATCGGCGGCCTCGCGCTCCGCGCGCGCGACGAGCTCCGCCGCCGTGTGCCGGGCGCGTTCGACGATGGCGCGCGCCTGCTCGGCCGCGTCGACGATTTCGCGCGGAGCGATGCGGCCGTACCCGAGCCGGGCCGCGCGCTCCGGTCGCACCCACGCGTCGGTGGTGCGCTCGTCGCCGGCCTGTGCGGGGACGACGCGCCCAAACCCCCATTTCATCGGTATAGCCTCGCTTCGAGCGCGCGCACGACGAGCCCGACCTCCGCGGCGAGCACCTCCGCGCGGCGCGCTCGGTCGGGATGGCCGAGCTTGTCCTCGAGGGCGTGCGTCACGGCCGCGGCGTCACCGAGCGGCGCCGCGAGCGGCTCGTCGCGTGCACCCAGAAAGTAGCGCATCGCCACGAATGCGCGCTGGAACTCGGGCACGAAGCTCACGGCCGCTCCACGACCACGGCGACCGCTTCGCCGCCGCCGATGCACAGCGTCGAAAGACCACGCCGCTTGTTCGCATCCCGCAACGCGTAAAGCAGCGTGACGAGCACGCGCGCGCCCGACGCCCCGATCGGATGACCGAGCGCGACCGCGCCGCCACGTACGTTGACCGCGTCGAGGTCGAGCCCGGCGATCCGCGCGCAGGCCATGGTGACACACGAAAACGCTTCGTTGATCTCCCAGAGATCGATGTCGGTCTTCGCCATACCGAGACGGGCGAGCGTCGTATCGATCGCCTTGGCGGGCGCGGTCGTGAACCACTCGGGCGCCTGCGCCGCCGCACCCCAGCCGACGATGCGTGCGAGCGGCTCGAGCCCGTGACGCTTCACGGCCGCTTCCGTGGCGAGCACGACGGCCGCGGCGCCGTCGTCGATGCTCGACGCGTTCGCCGCCGTGATGGTGCCCTCCTTGTCGAAGGCGGGCCTGAGCTCGCCGAACTTCGCGGGATCGCCGCGCCCGGGCTCCTCGTCGACCGCGACGAGCTCGGGGTCCCCCTTCTTCTTCGGGATCGGCACGGGCGCGATTTCGGCCTTGAATGCCCCACTCTCGGTGGCGGCGCGCGCGCGGCGATAGCTCTCGACGGCGAACGCGTCCTGTGCGCGGCGATCCAAGCCGTACTCGCGTGCGCAGAGCTCGCCCGCCTTGCCCATGTGAAAATCGTTGTACGGGTCCCAGAGCCCGTCGAAAATCACGCCGTCCACGAGCTTGCCGTCGCCGAGCCGCGTGCCCGTGCGCGACGCCGTGAGGTAGTGCGGCACGTTCGACATCGACTCCATGCCGCCCGCGACGACGACGTCCGCGTCGCCGAGCAGGAGACTCTTGGCACCGAGCACGACGGCCTGGAGCCCGGAGCCGCACACCTTGTTCACCGTGGTGCACGGCACCGTGTTCGGGACGCCGCCGAAGATAGCGGCTTGGCGCGCCGGTGCCTGGCCGATGCCCGCCGAGAGCACGTTGCCGACGAACACCTCGCCGACGAGCTCGGGCGCGACGCGCGCGCGCTCGAGGGCCGCGCGAATCGCGACGGCGCCGAGCCGCGGCGCCGGCAGTGACGACAGGCTGCCGAGAAATGCCCCGATGGGCGTGCGCGCCGCGCCGACGATGTAGACCGATTCCGCCATGGGCCCCAATCCTTACACGAGCGTGAGCGAAAACCACTCGATCTCGTGCTCTTCGGCGAGATCGAGCTCGCGCGGGCGCCCGGGCTTATATCGGCACTTGCTAATATAAGAATTGTCTAATATATATCCGACCGGAGACCCGCCATGACCCTCGACGTGACCCAATTCGTTTCCGACGGACACCGCGAAGTGAAAGACGTGGAACGCGACGGGCGCCCCGCACGCGCCGTCATCGCGACACGCGTCTACGACACCGACATCGAGGATCTCTGGAACGCCGTGACGACGCCCGAGCGCATCGCGCGCTGGTTCGCGCCCGTCGAGGGCGAGCTCCGGCTCGGCGGGCGTTACCAGATCAAGGGCAACGCGAGCGGGACCGTCACCGCTTGTGATGCGCCGCGCTCGTTTTCCCTGACGTGGGAGTTCGGCGGCGGCGTCACCTGGGTCGACCTCTCGCTCGCCGCGGAAGGCAAGAAGACGCGCCTCACGCTCCAGCACACGGCGCACCTCGACGAGCATTGGGGGAAGTTCGGGCCCGGCGCCGTGGGCGTCGGCTGGGACCTCGGCCTCTTCGGGTTGTACCGGCACATCCGAACGGGCGAGAGCATCAGCCACGAAGAAGCGGAGATGTGGTCCACGACGGACGAGGGCAAACGCTTCACTCGCGTTGCGAGCGACGACTGGGCCCGCGCCGCCATCGCGGCGGGGGAGCCCGAAGTGCAGGCGCGCGAAGCGGCGGAGCGCACGCGGAAGTTCTACACCGGCGAAGCGTGATGCACGCCCTCGACGTTCTCGGTGATCCGGCGCGGCGCCGAATCCTCGAGCTGCTCGCCGACGGCGAGCAAGCCGCGGGGGACATCGTACGCGTGCTCGAGCGCGAGCGCGGCATCTCGCAACCCGCCGTCTCGCAGCATCTCAAGGTGCTCCGCGACGAAGGCTTCGCGAACGTGCGCGTCGACGGGCAGCGCCGCATCTACGCGCTCGATTCGGAGCCCCTCCGCAACGTCGATGCTTGGCTCTCGCGCTTCCGGCGCTTCTGGCAGGTTCGCCTCGAAGCGCTCGACGTCGAGGTGCGCCGCGGCAAGCGCCAACGCGCGAAGCGGCGTTGAATTCAGTCCACGAGCGCCGCACCGAACTCGGCGCGCAGGTTCCGTCGCATTCGCTCGCCGGGTGGCTCGAGGTCCGGCACGAAGGGCCGCCCCGTGATCTGCTCGACGGCCTCGATGTAGCGGAGGACGGCCTCGACTTTCACGTCGTCCGGAATCGGAGGGATGGGACCGTCCCCGCGGAAGCCCTGCTCGACGAGCCAGCGGCGCACGTACTCTTTGTCGAAGCTCTCCGGATCCTTGCCGGCCGAGAAGCGTTCCTCGTAGCTCTTTTCGTACCAGAAGCGCGACGAATCGGGCGTGTGGATTTCGTCGATGACGACGAGCTCGCCTTCGGGCGTTTTTCCGATCTCGTACTTCGTATCGACGAGGATGAGACCGCGCTCGGCGCACCAGCGCTGGCCCTCGGCGAAGAGCGTCATCGCCATGTCGGCGGCGCGATCGAACTCGCTCGCGGGCATGCCGGTCATCGCGAGGATCTCGGCGCGCGACGCCGACACGTCGTGATCGCCCTTCGGCGCCTTCGTGCTCGGCGTGAGGATGGGTTTCGGCAGGCGCTGGTGCTTCTTCATGCCGTCCGGCAGGGCGTGTCCGCAAAACTCGCGCGCGCCCTTTTCGTAGTGCACCCAGATGCTCGTCGACGTCGTGCCCGTGAGGTAGGCGCGCACGACCATCTCGACGGGCAGCGTCGTGCACTCGCGCGCGACGAGCACGTTCGGGTCGGGCACGCCGAGCACGTGGTTCGGAACCAGGTTCTTCGTCTTCTCGAACCACCACGCCGCCACGAAGTTCAACACCTGACCCTTGAGCGGCAGCGTGCCGAGCACGTGATCGAACGCGCTGATGCGATCGGTCGTGACCAGGACGCGCCGGCCGTCGGTGAGCGTGTAGTTGTCGCGGACCTTGCCCTCGTACTTTTTCCCGAGCTTCGGGAAATCGGTGCGATCGAGTGGGACCGCGAGCGCTTTTCTCAGGGTTTCGGGCGAAACGGAGGGCATCCGGAGGCGGACGCTAGCACGCGCCGGGTCAAGGGGCGGTGGTGAACCGGCGGCCCGTCGAGATCGTATACGAGCCGTCGTAGACCATTCTCGGGCCCTCCTCGTAGTCGTCCATGCGGCTGAACGAATCGAGGTAGCCGAAGCTTCCAGCGAGCTCGTCCACGCTCGTCGCGCTGCCGTGGGTCTCGACTCGCCAGTTGTAAGAGGCGCCGGCGCGGGGCACGAAGTTTCCGAACGTGGGGAACGTGATGTTGCGGCGCGTCGTCACGACGAAGATGCCTTCGTAGAAATCGAGGTCCTCGGCGTGGAAGACGCACGGCCCCGTGACCCCCGACCAGGAGAATTGCGTGTTCGCGTTCACGTTCGAAATCCCGGACACGGGAACGACCTGCGTCGCCGCGGCCGGGATCGTAATGACGTGACCGGTTTGTCCCAGCAGGAAAACGTCGCGATGGGCGATACCGTAGGCGCCGAACGTCGAATTACCGTACGACGCCGCGATCGTGTAGTCCGAATCCGGAACCTGGGGGAAGAGGTAGCTGAACGCGTCCGGTCCCGCGTAGTCGATCAGCAAGCGGATCGACGCGTGGTCGGCAAAGCGTACGAACGCGTAGTTCGTACGGTCGCTGCTGCTGCTCGGGCTCGTCACGGTGCCGCCGATCGTGCCGGATAGGATGTCTTCGTCGGCGAGATTCAGCGCGACGGTCGTGTCCGCGGACGACGTCGAATCGAAGCTCGCCGTGGTCGTTTCGTAGCTGTGGTACGCGGTCGGGAGCTCGTTATCGTCGAATGCCCAGACGAGCGCGTGGAGGTTCGCCTGCGTGGTGGGTGGGCCGTACCAGGTAACGCTCGTGGTCCGGCCGCTTTCGCCGACGTCTTCGAAGCGGCTCGCGCCGTTCGGTCCCCCGAGCCCGACGGACAGCACGCGCGTCGCATCGAGCGTTGCGCCTTGCGGCTCGAGCACGATGTCGGCGTAGCGGTTCTCACGCCCCTTGTAGACCTGGAGCGTGGGATCGCGCCGCGTGAGCCCCTCGAAACGCCACGCGTAGCGCCCCGGCTGCCCGCCCGGCCAGGTCAGGAAGAGCGACGCGTCGTATTCGGGAGCGACGCCGGCAATCGAGAAGCGGCCCTGGGCGTCCGTGGCCACGGTTTGCGTGCCGATGGTGACGGGCACGTTGGCGAGCGGCTGCAGCCAGAAGTCCACGACGCGACCGGTGACGGACGTGTCGTCGGGCCCACGGCCGCCCTCGCCTCCGTCCTCCGCTCCGCCGGAGCCGCCGCTCTCTCCTGCCTGACCACCCGTCATTCCGCCGTCACCGGCGCCGCCGGTCGCGCTTCCGCCTCTTCCGCCGGTCGACGGGGAGCCTCCGCGGCTACCACCGGCGCCCGAGGCGCCGCTCGTCGTTCCGCCGTCGCTGCCCCCGG
>DASUTR010000099.1:0-10986 GCA_036374535.1 Polyangiaceae bacterium | reverse complement strand
GTTGCCCCGCGCGGTATTTCGTCCGCTCGCCGCGCCGTACCGCAAGAAAGCCGGCCGTCTCGAATTCGTTCGCGCCGTGCTGGAGGAGGGGCCTCTCGGGCCCGCCGTGCGCCCGCTCGGTAACCAAGCCTCCGGCGCGCTCACGAGCCTCGCCTGGGCCGACGCGCTCGCCTTGATTCCTGCCGAGGCCGAGTCGCTCGACGCGGGAGCGACCGTCGAGGTCGTGCGGTTTCAAGATTTGTGACGCGACGCCTCGCTACCTTCGCCGTGGACGTGGGCGCCCTCGTGCTCCGGGGAGCAGCGCGCGTCGACCCAACCCACCCAGTACGGTCCGTTCGGACCGTGCTCGCGCTTCCAGACGGGGACGCGCTCCTTGACGCGATCGATCGCCATCCGGCAGGCCGTGAAAGCCTCGCTCCGGTGCGCGGCGCTCGCCGAGCACAGCACCGCCGTGTCACCGACTCCGAGCGTGCCCGTGCGATGGTGGACGGCGACGCGGACGCCGGGCAGTTCCGCCTCGATTTCTCGAATGATCCGCCCGATTTCCGCCGTCGCCATGCTGGCGTACGCCTCGTACTCGAGCAGCGTCACCGCGCGACCGTCGTTCGTGTCGCGCACGGTTCCCGAAAACGTGACGACGGCGCCCGCACCGGCGTGCGCGACGACCGCTTGCACGGCGTCGAGGGAGAGCGCGTTCTCCGTCACGAGGGCGCTCGACACGGCGGGCTGCTCGGACGTCACGGTTCGTCCAGCCGATAGTGACCGGAGCGGCCGCCGGATTTTTCGAGCAGCGTCACGTCGCCGACGGTCATCTCGCGATCGATCGACTTTAGCATGTCGTAGAGCGTGAGCGCGGCGACCGAGGCGCCGACGAGCGCCTCCATCTCGACGCCCGTTCGATCGAACGCTCGCGCCGTCGTCGTGACGAGCACGCTCGGCGGCTCGCGAACGAGCTCGAGCGACACCTCGACGCTCGTCAGTGCGACGCCGTGGCAGAGCGGAACGAGCTCGGGAGTGCGTTTCGCGGCCTGGATGCCGGCGACGCGCGCGACGGCGAGGGCGTCGCCCTTTTCGATGCGGCCGCTCGCGAGAGCATCGAGCGTTTCCCGCCGCAGCGACAGGCGGGCGCGCGCTTTCGCGACGCGGCGGGTCGGCGGTTTTTCCGCGACGTCGACCATGCGCGCCTCCCCGCGCTCGTCGAGATGGGATGGCCGCGGCCGCCCGCCCACGATGTGATCGTGCGCCGCGAGGAGCCGGCCGGGCCGCCCGCCGTCGCCCCGCGGCACGAGCTTCTGGAGCGCGTAGCGTTCGAGCGGCTCGAGCTCGGACCAGCGGGGCAAGAGCTCGCTCGCGCGGTCGCCGAGCGCACGCACGAGCTCGTCGGGGACGCGCGCGGCGTCGGGATCGGCGCGTGGCGCCGTGCGAGTCGGCCGAGGCTCGACGCCCGAAAGCAGGCGTTCCACGGCGTCCGTGGCGACGCTCGCGGCCGCGCCAGCCGTAACGAGCGCTCGGCGTTCGGAAAAGCCGAGCCCGCGCCAGGCGGCGAGCGACAGCTTCAGACCCGCCGCGTCGAGCGCGCGCCGGGCCGCGAGCGGGATCCAGCCGAGATCGTCGTTCGGCTCCTCGAACGGAAAAATGCGAAGACCGCGGGTTTCCAAGCCGAACGATCTATCAGAGGCCGATGTTTCGCGCGAGTTTCGCCGTCGCCACGGGCGGTCGTCGCGCGCGAACGAGCGTCACCGCCTGCTTGACTTCGCGCGTTCGTGAGCGATTCTGAAAAACGTGAGCCGTTCGTTGCCTCTCGTTTCGGCGCCGGCGGTCCGCCGTCCGCCGCCGCAGAGCGTTCGGATATCGCTCACGGATCGTTGTGATCTCGCCTGCGTGTACTGCCGGCCCTCGCGCAAAGACGAGCGGCTCGCCGAACACCTGTCGTGGGAGGCGCTCGCGGCCGTCATCGACGGGCTGGTTCACGCGGGCATCCGGCGCGTGCGTTTCACGGGCGGCGAGCCGTTGCTCTCGCCGCACGCCGTGCGCGCCGTCGCGCACGCACGCGATCTCGGCCTGACGGATATCGCGCTCACGACGAACGGAACGCGGCTCGCAGAGCTGGCTTCTCCGTTGCGCGCCGCCGGGCTCCGCCGGCTCACGCTGTCGCTCGATTCGCTCGAGCCCGAGCGGTTCGCTCGCATGACGCGCGGGGGCAACCTCGCCCGGGTGCTCGAGGGGCTCTCCGCGGCTCGCGCGGTCGGGTTCGACGAGCTCAAGCTGAACTGCGTCGTCGTTCGCGGCGAGAACGACGACGAGCTTCCGAGCATCGCGCGTTTCGCGTGGAGTCACGGTCTCGTGCCGCGCTTCATCGAGGTGATGCCGATCGCCGAAGGTGCCAAGCTCAAGGATCGCGTCGTGTCCGCGACGGAGATGCGGGAGCGGCTCGGCGCTCTCCTCTCGAACGACGAGCCCGTGCGCGACGCCGACCGCGGCCCCGCCAAATACGTGCGGAGCGCGGACGGCCGCCGGCGCGCCGGCTTCATTACGGGGACGACGGACACGTACTGCGAAGGTTGCGACCGGCTCCGAGTTTCGGCGGCCGGCGTGCTCCGTCCGTGCCTGGCGAGCGACGCCGGTGTCGCGGTGGAGAGCAGGTCGCGCCCGGCGTCTCCGGACAGCATCGCCGCGCTCGTCGAGCGTGCGTGGGAGCTCAAGCCCGACGGTCGCGTCTTTCGCGGCTGCACGGAGCCGGAAGCCGCCGAGCTGTCGATGCGCGCGATCGGCGGCTGAGCGAGCTCGGTCGCGGTCACGCCCGCAGATCGTCCGGGCAGTCCCAATCACGAAGCTCGGCGAGCTCTTCGGGGCCTACTTCGAGACGGCGAGCAGCCGAGCCAAGTCGAGCGAAGAGCTTCTGGAGCGAATGCTCGCGCGCCAGGACCGCATCGTCGAGCGCGCGGCGGATGCGGACCGAGTAGCGCGCGCTGAGCGCGTACCAGAGTCCGCCTTCGCGCGGCGCGAGCGCGTCCGCGTCGTCGTTCTCCGTCGCCAGCCGTTTCACGAGCTCGGCCGTCACGAATGGCAAATCGCAGGCGAGCGCCAGCACGGCGTCGTGGCCCTGCTCGGCTGCTCGGGCGACCAGTGAGCAGAGTCCACCGAGCGGGCCGATGCCCGCCGGCGTGTCGGCGAGCGTCTCGAGGCCGAGATCGGCGTACTCGGCTCGCTCGCCGACGAGCAGGAGCGGCGCGCCGGGAAGCGCGGCGCGGCAGATCGTTTCGAGCCGCTCGATGAGCCGTGCGCCGTCCGGGGTCCGGAGATTACCCTTGGCCAATCCGCCGAAGCGCGAGCCGCGCCCGCCGACGAAGAGTCCGACCGCGAGCGCTCCGGGCATCGGCACGTACTTTGGCGCGAGCGCTCGCAGGGTTCTAGGCGAAACGTTCGCATCCGAGTACGCTCTTTTGCCTCCCCATGTCGGTTCGGATACGAGCGAGCCATCTCGTTGCAACGACTCTGACCGCTTGGTTCTTCGTAGCCTCGTGCGGAGGGAGTACGCCCGAGCCCAAGGCTTCTGAGCACGAAAGCGACGACGAGGCGTCCGCGTCGAGCGACGAGAGCGACGCCACCACCAGCGCCGAAAGGGCGAGCTCGGACGACGCCCCGGTCCCCAAGCGTACGGCCTGCGACGACGGCACCTGCGCGCCGTGCGGCAACGCGCTCTGTCCCTCGGGCTGGTATTGCGACGAAAGCGCGAAAGGAGGCCCTTCGTGCGGTTGGCTGCCCGAGTGCGCGAAGAAACCGACGTGCGCGTGCCTCAAGCGAGCCTTCTCCGGGAGCTGCGAAGAACGAAGCGGTGGGATCTACGTCTCGGAATGAGGCAAATCTCCTACTATCGACAGGCGTCGCGGGTCGTCCCTAATATGCGGCGTGCGTGACCGGGACTTAGGGTCGGTCGTCGGGCGCGTCATCGAGATCGCGTCATCGGTCACGAACGACGACGCCGAACGCGTCGACCGCGAGGGCGTCTGGCCCGAGAGCAGCATGCGTGCGCTCCAGGCGGCTGGGCTCGCTGGGCTCGTGGTTCCCATCGACGACGGCGGCCAGGGGTTCGGCTTGTTCGCGCTCGCGCGCACCTGCGAGATTCTCGCCGAACGCTGCGCATCGACGGCGCTCTGCTTCGGTATGCACTGCGTCGCTTCGGCCGTGATCGCGGCCAAGGCGACGGCGCACCACCGCGAACGGTACCTCGAGCCCATCGTCCGCGGCCGACACATCACGACGCTGGCGCTCAGCGAGCCCGGCACCGGAGCGCATTTCTACCTGCCGCAGACGCGCCTTCTCGCGCGCGCGCCGGGAGAGCTCGTGCTCGACGGCGTCAAGGCGTTCGTGACGAACGGCGGTCACGCCGACTCGTACGTCGTCTCGGCCGTCGCGGCCGACGCGGGGGTAAGCCCGGGCACGTTCTCGTGCGTCGTCGTGCCGCACGACGCGCCGGGGCTCGAATGGGGCGCCGAATGGGCGGGACTCGGCATGCGCGGCAACAGCTCGCGTGGAGTGTCTTTGAGGAACGTGGTCGTTCCCGAAGCGCAGTTGCTCGGTGCTCCGGGCGATCAGATTTGGTACGTGTTCAGCGTCGTCGCGCCGTTCTTCCTGATTGCCATGGCAGGAACGTATTTGGGCATCGCGTCGCGCGCGCTCAAGGAAACCCTCGAGCACGTCGCGAAGCGGCGCTTCGAGCACAGCGGGGGCACGCTGGGCGAGGTCGCCGTCGTCCAACACCGCCTCGGCACGCTCTTCGGTCTCGTCGAGAGGACGCGCGGTTTGGTTCACCGCGCCGCTCACGCGGCGGACGCCGGTGAGCGCGACGCTCTGCCGAGCCTCTGCGCCGCGAAGGCCGAGGTCGCCGATTGCGTCGTCGGCGCGGTGAACGAGGCCATGACCCTGTGCGGAGGTGCCGCCTATCGCACGGACGGCGTGCTGTGGCGCCTGTTGCGCGACGCACGCGCCGCGCACGTGATGTCGCCCACGACGGATCTCTTGCGAACCTGGATCGGGCGCGCGCTGCTCGATCTGCCCTTGCTCGGAGATTGACGTGGGGACCGTCGTCTTTGCCGGTGTCGACGCGCCCCTCCTCTCGACGCTGCGAAAGAACGAGCTGCTCGCGCAGACGACGTTCGAAGCGGTTGGGGACGCCGAGCTCGCGCTCGAACGCATCGGCGGCGCCGAGATCGACGCCGTCGTGATCGGGCCGGGCGTGAGCGAGGCGATGGCGCTCGCGCAGCGCGCCCACGCCAAGGATCGCGACGTCGCCGTGCTGCTCGTCGCCGCGAGGGGAGCATCGGAAGCCCTCTCTTCGGCGCTGCGGTTCGCGCCTTACCTCGGCCCCGAAGTGTCGTGGTGCGAGCGCGCGCCGGACGAGCTCGTCGAGCGCGCGCTCTCCATCGCGGTGCAACGGACCCGGCAGCGGCGTGGCTATCGCGCCGCGCTCGACCCTTGGCGCCGCTTCCCGCAGGCGCCGGGCCGCCCGCTCCGCTCCGAGGCCGTGCTCGAGCGCTTGCTCGTGCAGCTCCCGGTCGGAGTCGTGCTCGTCGACGCCGCGGGTACGGTCGTTTCGTTCAACCACCGCGCCTTCGAGTTACTCGGCAAGCAGGAGCGAGAGCTTTCGGGCGCGCGGCTCGAATCGCTCGTTCCCGAGCCCGTCGCGCCCGCCCTCAGAGCGCTCATCGCGCCTGCGGCCGGCGCCGATTCCGCCCGCGTGACGTTCGAGCTCGCTCGTTCGTCGGGAAACGCGGTGCTCGAGCTCAGCGCGGCTTCGGTCGTGGGGCCTTCGTCGGAAAGCGGAGTGCTCGTCCTGCTGCAGGACGTGAGCGAGCGCGAGCGCGCGGCGCGCGAAAAAGAGCAGCTCCACGCGGAAGTGGAGTCGTCGCAACGGCTCGCTTCGCTCGGTCTGCTCGCTGCCGGAGTCGGTCACGAGATCAACAACCCGCTCACGTACGTCATGGGCAACGTCCAGTTCGTGCTCGATCGCCTGGTCGAGCAGCGCGCCTCCGGCGATGACCGCAACGAAGAGCTCGTCCAGCTGCTGCGCGATGCGATGGAAGGCGCGAATCGAATTCGGTCCGTCGTGAGGGATCTCCGCACGTTTTCGCGCCTCGAGTCGGAGGAGCACGCCGCGGTCGAGATCGCCGAGGTGGTCGACGCCGCGCTCGCCATCGTCGCGAACGAGCTCCGCCATCGCGCGCGTATCGTGAAGCGATACGAATCGGTCGCGCCGGTGCGCGGCGACTCGTCGCGTCTTGGCCAAGTCTTCTTGAACCTGCTCACGAACGCTGCGCAGGCGATTCGCGTCGGTCAGGCCGGCTCGAACGAGGTGCGCATCGCCATCGAAAGCGCGCCCGATGAGCGCGTCGTCGTTTCGATCCACGACACCGGCGAGGGCATTCCGCCCGAGGTGATCGGAAAAATCTTCGATCCGTTCTTCACCACGAAGCCCGTCGGGCAGGGCACCGGCCTGGGTTTGTCGATTTGCCAGCGGATCGTGGCCGAGCACGGGGGGACGCTCGGCGTCGAGAGCCGAGTCGGCGAGGGCACGACGTTCCGCGTGACGTTCACGACCATGCCGCGGGAAGCGCCGCCGGCGCCGCTCTCGGCTCGTCCGGCCGCGCCGGATACCGCGCGGTCGAGCATTCTCGTCGTCGACGACGAGCCCGCGGTGTTGCGCATCATTTCGCTCGTGCTCGGCGACTACCACGACGTGAGCGTCGTGCGCTCGGGCGAAGCCGCGCTCGCCAAGGTCCAAGCGGGCCAGCGCTTCGACGTGATCTTCTGCGACGTCATGATGCCCACGATGGCGGGGCCCGAAGTGTACGAGCGCATCCGAGCCATCGACGTCCCGCAGGCTTGCCGCATCGTGTTCATGTCGGGGGGCGTGTTCAGTCTCGAGGCGCGCAAGGTCCTCGACCGCCTTCCGAACGAACGGCTCGACAAGCCGTTCCGAGCCGAGGAGCTCCACGAGGTCGTGCGAACCGTCAGGGCCGCTGCGCGAGAACCAGAAGGCGCGGCGAGATCTCGCCGAAGAACACCCCCGGAGTAGCCGTGTGACCGCTCGCTTCCGCGACGCGGAAGCCGGCGTCGTGGAGCAGCTTGCCGAGCTCGTGGAGCGAATACAGACGAATGCTGTAGACGCTTTCGCGCGAGCGACCGTCGTCGAAGATGAGCGAGCGCTTCACGCGCAGGCGGCTCGTGATGAAGTCGAGGCTCATGTCGTCCATGCAGACGCACGAGTCGCCTTCGTACCAGAGCTGGCTCGGCGTGTACTGCGCGGCGTAGTCGCGATTCGCGACGTCGACGAGGAACATGCCTCCCGGCTTGAGTGCCTTGAACACGCGCTCGGCGACGGCGAAGTTCTTGTCCTCTTCGAAGTAGCCGAACGTCGTGTTCCAGCAGTAGATGCCGTCGAAGGTCTCTTCGAACGCCATCTCGCGCATGTCCCCCTGCAGGAAATTGATCTTTTGCTCGCGCTGTTGCGCGATGTCCGCCGCGAGCGCGAGCTGATACACCGACAGGTCGTAGCCGACGACGCCGTAGCCGCGCGTCGCGAGCTCGACGGCGTGCGCCCCGGAACCGCAGCCGAGGTCGAGCACGACGCCGCCCTTCGCGACGCCGAGCGACTCCTCGATGAAGTCGACTTCGCGTTTGATCTGCCGCTCCGTGAGCGGAGGGATGGCGCGCGTGAAGTCCTCGCCGAAGACCTCCTCCCACCAGGGCTTCTTCAGCGCGCGTTTGCGATTCGGGCGGTTCGAATCGGGGCGCTTGGGCGGCGACGGCGTGCGGCGCGGCGGCGGCGGCGGCGCGGCCTGCGGAGCGCTGCTCGGCTCGGGCGGAAACTCCGGCGCATCCGGCGGGACCGAGAGCGCGTCCTCGCGTCCGAGCTCTTCGGCGGCTTCGCCGACAGCGCTCGCCGCGGGACGCGGCGCTTCGTCCGAACGCCGTCCCTCCTGCGAGTCGGGCGAGAGGTCGGCGTCGTCGAGCTCGGTCGGCTCGGGTTCGACGGCGGCCGACGCCGAGCTCGCCTCGACGCGATCGACCTCCGAGATCGCCGCAGCGCGCGGGACCGCCGGCGTGACCTCGTCGAAATCGTCGTCGAGCGTCGGGATGACATCGGCCTCCCCGATCGGCGCCGGCGTCTGGACGGCCTTGGTGCCGATCGCGATGATGCGCATCACCTGGATCGCCGGCGCGGGCGTCGGTTTGCTCGCTTGCGGAACGGTTTCGGTCGGGACGATGACGTGCGCGGGCGCGGGCGGCTCGCTGCGGCGCGGCGGCGGTTTCGTAATGCGCTTCGGCGGTGACGCACGCGCGGCGCCGCCCCCCGACGAAAGACCGAGCTCGCTCGAGCTTGCGACGGCGGGTGCCGCCCGTGCGTCCGCGGGTGCCGGCGCCGCTATTTCGGGCGTCGCCGCCGGCCGCGGCGGAAGCACCACGGGCCGCGGCGCGAGCGAGCTCGCGGGCGCGGGCTTCTCCTGGGACGGCGCGGGCTTCTCCTGGGACGGCGCGGGCTTCTCGGCCGCAGCGGCCGCCTTCTCGGCGACGGGATTCGTGTCCGGAGCCTGGGGCCGCTCGCTCTTCGGCGCCGTCTTCGCATCCGAGGACGGCTCTTTCGCAGTGAGGTCGGGCACGATCGCCGGCGGGGGAATGCTCGCCTCTCGCGGGGTTCCGTCGGCCGGCGCGGGAGCGGAGTCACGGCGCGGCGCGGGAAGCGATTCACGGCGTGGCTTCGGCGGAGGCGCGAGCTTTCGCCCTCCGGGTGGGACCGACTCCTTGCTCGGCGCCGGTTCGCTGCCGGGAAGCGATACCGGAGGCGGAATGGGCGAGCGGATGAGCGGGCGGCTGGGCATTCCCGGCGGCGGACGGCTGGGCGTTCCGACGGAGACGACGGGAACGCTCGGGATCTTCGCCGGGGGCGGGACGCTGTCGACGAGCGCGCTCGCGCTTTCCGCGGTGACCTCCGCCTCGTCGATCGTCGAGATCTCGGGTTTCGATGTCATGCGGGCCGGAGGAGAGATTCGCCGAAACGTACGGGGCCGATCGGGCGCGCGACGGAAAGCCCGGGCTCGAGCAGCAGCACGACGGTCGAGCCGAGATGGAAGATGCCGATTTCGTCGCCTTTTTTCACCTGGATCGGCGGGGTCATGGCGTGGAGCCCCGAGGGCACGTCGGGCTCGGCGATTCCCGTGACGGTGATGCGCCCCACGATGACGGCGCCCACCATGACGGCGGTCACGCGCCCGAGGCCCGGCGTGTCGATGACGATCGCTGCTCGCTGGTTCTTGACGAAGAGCTGCGAGACGTGGCGTTCGCCGATCGCATTCACCGGATAGAGATCGCCGGCGACCCCACGCACGAGCGTGATGGCGCCGTCGACGGGAGAGTGCACGCGGTGGTAGTCGCGCGGCGCGAGATAGACGACCGCGAACTCGCCGCCCGCGTAGCGCGCGGCGTCGCGCGCGTCACCGATGAGCTCGCCCACGTCGTAGGGTTTGCCCTTGACGAAGATCCGCCCGCCGCCGTCGACGCGTCCCGCGCTCGAGAGCACGCCGTCGCTCGGACTGACGAGAGCGTCCGAGCTCACTTGCCTTGCGCCGGGTTTCAGCGTGCGAGTGAAGAACGCGTCGAAGCTCGAGAATACCGAGCCCGTGGGGATCGTCGCTTCTTCGAGATCGACTCGGTACGCGCGACAGTAGGCGCGCGTGACCCAACGCGAAACGACGGGATGTAGCGGTTGATCGCACAAACGCCCCACGGCTCGGCTGATTCGAACCCGAGGAAGCGCGTGCAGGATCTGCGCAGCAGCGAACGTGGCGATTCCCACGGAAGGGCCTGGAAGTTACTAGGTTTCTAGCTTTAAGCGTACGTCTTCGATCGCCGACCGGTCAAACGTTCGGGGGGGTCCGGCGGCCGCCTCCGCAATTGCCTCTGCTCCGACTGGCGGGCCGCTCGTGGGAAATTTCCGTTGCGGCTAGCAGATTGCGATTTTTCGTACGCACCAGGTCAAGGTCGTTTGCGTAAGCGGTCGAGGGTCGCCTTCTTCTCGGCGCGCACGGCGTCGCATAGGCGTTTCTTGTCGGGGTTCGCGGGCGGTGCCGGTGTGGTAGCGGGTGATGCCGGGGTCGGGTGGCCCTCGCAGGCGACCTCCTCCGACAAGGGGTCGAGGCCGAGCGCGTGGTCCAGGGTGGCGCGCGCTTCGGCGGCGGCGCCGTCCGCGCTCGACCGGCGCCCGTCGAGCGCGAGCCAACCGCCATGGGCCGAACGCACGTCGGCGAGCGAGCCCAGGCGTTTTCGCCAGCCGTCCGGCTCGGCGTCGGGAAGGGCGAGGCTCGCCCAGGCTGCCCGAAATCGCACGGAGGGCTCGTGGGGGCCTACACCGAGCGCCTCGTCGTAGACCGAAAGCGCTGCTTTCGTGGCGCCGCGATCGAAGAGGAGGTCGCCGAGGCGATTCTTGCGGGCGAGCGTCCGGGGGTTCGAGCTCGGAGGAAGCGCCTGCCGTTCGGCCCGAGGGTCACGAGGCGGAACGGCGAGGAGCGCCGCCTGCCAGCGGCGGTTCCACTGTGAGAGGTCGTATCCCGAGACGCTCACGAGCGCCGGGCTCGCGTCGCCGCGGCTCGTTCCTTTGATGTCGATGAAGAGGAGCTCGAGGGCAGGGCGTCCGCTCTCGGCGACGAAGTGCGTCACGAAGCTCGAAACCTCGGCATACGCGATCGACGCTTGCTCCGGGGTCGGTAACATCGCGATCGAGGGACCCAGATTGTCGATGCCGACCGCGCGACCGTTCTCGAGCGCGCGGCGTGCCATCACGTCGGCCCAGGTGGGATCGTCGAAGGGCCGGGCGTCGCGCCAGCGCGATTCCTCGCGCTTGGCGACGCCTTCTTGGAGCCAGAGCGGCGCGTTGTCCCGCGTCGCGCGCGTCACGACGAGGTGCGTGAGCTCGTGGGCGAGCGTGTCTTG
>DASUTR010000098.1:0-26328 GCA_036374535.1 Polyangiaceae bacterium | reverse complement strand
CCTCCCGCAACATTTCGCCGGTTTTCACCGCGTAGGGACGGAGCGCCAGAATACGCTGCTGCGCGCGAGCGAGCCGCGCTCCGGCGACCATCTTCATGGCGCGCGTGATCTTCTGCGTGCTCTTCACGCTCGAGATGCGCTTGCGAATGGCTTTGAGGTTGGCCACGTGTTCTCAGCTTCCCGGGCGGTTGATCAGACCTCGGCTTCGGCTTCGTGCTTCTTCGCCTTGCCGTCGGCGTCCTTGCCGGCCTTCTTCTTCGACTTCTTTTCCTTGGGCTCCGCCGGCGCTCCGTCGCCACCCTGCTGGCTCGCGACGAACTGCTTGGCGAACGTCTTCAGCACCTTGTCGACCGTCTTCTTGAGCTCGTCGTCGACCTCGCGCTTCTCGCGGATCTGCGTCCAGATCTCGGGATACTTGTCGTCGATGTAGCGATAGAGCTCCGCTTCGAACTCGCGCAACGACTCGACCGGCAGCTTGTCGACGAAGCCGTTCGTGCCGGCGTAGATGATGACGACCTGCCGCTCGACCGGGAGCGGCACGTATTGGTCCTGCTTCAAGAGCTCGACCAAGCGGCGCCCGCGCTCGAGCTGGGCTCGCGAAGCGGCGTCGAGGTCGCTCGCGAACTGCGCGAAAGCTTCCATGGCGCGGTACTGGGCCAGATCGAGGCGCAGCGTTCCGGCGACCTTCTTCATCGCCTTGATCTGCGCGTTTCCGCCGACGCGGCTCACGGAGATGCCGACGTTGATGGCGGGACGCACGCCCGAGTAGAAGAGATCGCTCTCGAGGAAGATCTGCCCGTCGGTGATGGAGATCACGTTCGTCGGGATGTACGCGGACACGTCGCCGGCCTGCGTTTCGATGATGGGCAGCGCCGTGAGCGACCCGCCGCTGTGCGGATCCTTGGCGACCTCGAGCTCGGCCTTGTCGGGGCGCTTGTCGAGCGACGCCTGCGCGTCGTGCTTGGCGTGCTCGCCGATGTGCACTTTGCCGTCGACGCCGCGATACGCGAGATCGCCGGGCGGCGGGACGGTTCCCTTGCGTACGACGAGGTAGCGGTCGCCGATCTTGGCGGCGCGCTCGAGCAGTCGGGAGTGAATGTAGAAAACGTCGCCCGGATACGCCTCGCGGCCCGGGGGGCGGCGGAGCAGCAGAGAAAGCTGGCGGTAGGCCACGGCTTGCTTCGACAAGTCGTCGTAGATGCAAAGCGCGTGGCGGCCGGTATCGCGGAAGAACTCGCCGATGGCGACGCCCGCGTACGGGGCGAGGAACTGGAGCGGCGCCGCTTCGGTGGCCGTAGCGACGACGACGACCGTGTAGTCCATCGCGCCGTGCTGGTTCAGTTTGTCGACGACCTGCGCGACGGTGGACGCCTTCTGCCCGATGGCGACGTACACGCAGACGACGTTCTGACCCTTCTGGTTGATGATGGCATCGACCGCGATCGCCGTTTTGCCGGTCTGGCGATCGCCGATGATGAGCTCGCGCTGGCCGCGGCCGATCGGGATCATGCCGTCGATCGCCTTGAGACCGGTCTGCAGCGGCTCTTTTACCGGCTGGCGGCCGATGATGCCCGGTGCCTTGAGCTCGATGCGGCGCCGCTGGCGCGACTCGATCGGCGCCTTGCCGTCGATTGGCTGACCGAGGGCGTTGACGACGCGACCGAGAATGGCGTCGCCGACCGGAACGTCGGCGATACGACCCGTGCGCTTGACGGTGTCGCCCTCTTTTACTCCCGTCGACTCGCCGAGAACGGCGACGCCGACGTTGTCCTGCTCGAGGTTCAAGACGAGCCCGAAGAGACTGCCCGGGAACTCGACGAGCTCGCCGGCCATGACGCCTTCGAGACCGTAGACGCGTGCGATACCGTCACCGCTGGTCAAGACGGTACCCGTCTCGCTGACCTGCGCGGCGCCGTCGTAGTTCTGAATCTGCTGCTTGATGATCGAGGAGATCTCGTCGGCATTGAGCTGCATGGGGAATCTCTTTTCTGTCTGATCTCTCGCTCTTACGAGCTTTGAAGCTGACGACCGAGCTGTTCGAGCCGGCCGCGGAGACTACCGTCGATGGTCTTGTCGCCGATGCGCGTGACGACGCCGGCGATGAGCGAAGGATCCTGCCGCCGCTCGAGGGACACGCGCTGACCGGTGAGTGCTTCGAGCTCGCGCGTGAGCTTTTCGTAGAAGCTTTCCGGCAGCGGCGCCGCCGTGGTGACGGTCGCGCGCACGAGCCCGGCCTTTTCGTCGATGAGGTGGCGAAGCCGTTCGGCGATCTCGGGCAGCGCCCTGAGACGACGGCGGCGGGCGAGGTAGCGCACGGCGTTGAGCCCGAGCGGGCCGAACCCGAGGCGCTCCGCGACCCGCCGCAGGACGGCGTCGCGCTCCGACGCCTGAACGCGGGGATTCTCGAGGACGACTCGAAGCTCACGCGAGCTGCCGTAGACGGCGGCAAATGCCTCGACCTTTCCGACGAGGTCGGATGCGTTTCCGCTTTCGTTGCCGAGCTCGAAGATGGCGCGCGCGTAGCGTTGGGCGGCGGCGGTATCCGCGCTGCTCATGCCGGGCTCCTCGTGGTTCGTGAAATCCCCTTCACGCTCGAAAGCGTCGCGAGGTACTCGTCCGACAGCCGCGCGTGATCTTGCGGCGTGATGCGGGCGCGGAGCGCTTCGGTCGCCGAGCGCAGCGCGGCATGAACGAGCTCGCGCGTCAGGTTCTCGCGCGCCGCGGCGAGCTCTTGCTCCACGAGCAGGCGAGCGTCGCGCTCCATGCGCTCGCGGCGAGCGCGCGCCTCCGACAGCACGCGGGCACGCTCGAGCTCACCGGCCGAGCGCATGTCGCGGCGCACCCGTTCGACTTCTTTCTCGACGGTCGCGAGCTTCTCCTCGTAGTCGTCGAGGCGGCCCTGGGCGTCGGCCTTCATGTCCGCCGCTTCCTTCATACCCCGCTCGATGTTCGCCTTGCGCTTGGCGAGGCCGTCGCGCACGGGCTTCTTCGCGACGCGATAGATGACCGTCCAGAGGAGCGCGGCGTTCAGGAGGTAGCTGAGGTAGGGAACCGGCATTCCCTTCGGGCGGAACAAGAGGCTCGGCTCGACGCCCTCTTTCTCGAGAAGGATGCCGTAGTACCAGTTTACGTCGTGGAGCGAGGGCGCGTGATGCGCGTCGTGGCCCGCAGCGGCGCCGTGCTCCGCTGCACCGTGAGGCTCGTGACCGTCTTCGGCGTGCGACCGCGACGGGGCCGTGAGCACGAGCGCGAAGAGCGCGAGGGCGAGAGCGAACGCGCGCATCAGCCGGCTCCCCCGAGGGTCTTTTGCACGATGTTGTGCGACAGCTGCTCCGATTCGCGGCCGAGATCGAAGCGGATTCGGTTCACTTCGCTTTCGATGCGGCGGCGACCCTCCTCGAGGATTTTGGTCGTGGACTCCCGCGCTTCGTGCAGGATGGTCGCTTCGAGCGTCGCGGTTTCCTGCCGGAGGCGCTCGCGCTCCGTGGCGGCCGCGCGGTGAACGCGCTCGAGCTCTTTCTCGTAGCGCTTGAGGAGCTGACCGGCGCGCTCTTCGAGCTCGCGCGCCTGGGCCCGCACGCCTTCGGTCCGCTCTTCGCGAAGCGCGAAGATCCGGAGGACGGGGCGAAATAGCAGCGGTTCGAGGAGCAGCATGAGGAACACGAAGATCCCCATCTGGAAGACGACGGTGTAGTCGAAATCGAGGGTGACCCCACCGCTCGCCGCACTCAACATCAAGGGTTTCAAATGGGCGGACATTGACGCGAAATCATCGGCGCGTCGGGCGCGCTCGGCGGGCGGCTCGTACCATCTTGGAGACGCCCTGTCTAGGCAGGCCGCATGGCCGAACGCAGGGATTTTCCAGCGTCGTCAGACGAGCCAGCGGCCACGCGTCTCGGGCAACTCCCGGACGCCGCTCGTGTCCACCGAGCGAACGATCGCGGAATAGGCGGTCTGATCGACGGGGTCTTTCGCGTCGGGCGCGACGTCGAGCAACGGCACGAGCGCAAAAGCGCGAGCCCGAAGCTCTGCATGGGGTACGACGAGGTGCTCCGTTTCGAGGCGAACGCCGAGGCACCAGAGGATATCGAGGTCGATGACGCGGGGCCCCCAGCGTTCCCGCCGAACGCGGCCGAGCTCGCGCTCGATGCCGAGGAGGCGCCCGAGGAGCTCCTCGAGCGGCAGGTCGGTTCGAAGGCGCAGCGCGGCGTTGAGGTAATCCGGCTGCAGCGGACCGATCGGCGCGGTTTCGTAAATCGCCGACGTACGAACCACGGTCCCGAGCGCCATAATCCGCCGGCCGGCATCGGCGAGATGGGCCCGGCGATCCCCGAGGTTCGAGCCGATGCCGACCACGGCGTCGAGCATCACGCTCTATCCGCCCCTCCGCGCCAGCCGGCGTGCCACCCACTCCCCGAGCTTCGGCCAGAAACGTGCGGTGAGGATCGCTGCGACGATGAACGCGACGAGGCCAATCTCTCCGAACGTAAGGCCGAACATGCCGAGAGTTTTGGCCCGAGACGGGAGCGGCCACAAGTAGCGCCCAGCCGCTTGAGAATCCCCCGCTGCCGGGTAGGCTAAGGCTAGCCGAGGTGGAGAAGAACGAGCCCACGTCCGGAGCGGAGAACGCGACAGGCTCGCAAGACGGCGCCGTCATCTTCATGAGCGACGCATCCGCGGAAGCGGACCGCCTGAGCGCCGCGCTCCGCGGCCGGGGTTACGCCGTCGTCGACGTTCCGCTGGGGCTGCTCGCCGGGCGAGCGGCGGTACAACGACCCGCTGCCGTCATCTGCGATGCCGACGCCCCCGGGACGCTCGAAACCGTTCGGCGCATGCAATCGACCGCGGGCGGCAGAGCGATCGAAGTCGTGTTGGTCGGCGAAGCGGCGGGCGCGGCGGAATCGGGGCGCGCCGAGCTCGAAAGTGAGTCGAGCGGTCTTTTCACGCGGCCGGTGAGCACCGACGACCTCGTCACGAAGGTGGAGCAGCTCATCGGACCCGCGAGTGCGCGCGGTTCATCGCCGACGAGCTCGGTGGGGCGACCACCCGTACTCGTCACCGCCGCGCGCCGGCCCTATCGTTACGAAGGTCATCGCATCGGCACGCGAAGTCCGCTGAGCGCGGCACCTCCGCCGCCGTCACAGTCGCCGCCTCCCCCCTCTTCCGCCATCGCGTCGCCGAGCCGCCCGTCGACCGTACCCCCGGGCTTCGCCGCGCGCGGAACGTCCGTGGTGCCGCAGCCGACCGGTGCGGTCCCTCACGCCCGCCTGAGCCCGGAGCTCGAGCAGCTGCTCGGACGCGCCGAGCAGCGGGTACGGCAAGCGTCCTCGACGGTGCTCGTCGAGCGACTGTCTCCCGAGGCCGAGGTCGAGGCGGTGCTGCCCGCCGAGCTTCTCGCCGCACTGGACGAGCCGCTGGACATCGACGACGAGGACAACGAGGACAGCGCCGCCGGCACTCACGGCGGCGGCTCGGAGTCCGGCGCCCGCGCGGGCTCGCGCGGCACGACCTCGGATGGTGGTGGTGCTGGAACGGCCCCGGGAGGCCGCACGGCGGCGCGGCGCGAGATCACGGCTTCCGGCCCTGCCGCATCGGTACCCGAAGTCCCGGCGCCGCAGCCGCCTCAGGAGCCGTCGGCGCACCAACAACAAGTAACGCGCGACGAGGCCGAGTTTCCGGCCGAGCCACCGACGGCGCCGCCGCTACGGCCGAGTCAGTCGCCCCCGGGCAGCCTGCGCTCGCGAACCACGTTGGAGCCGCCGGGCGGGGCCCTCGAGTCCATGTTGCCGACCGCTCCACCGGCGCCCGCTTCGTTTCGTGAGGTGGCGCCGCCGCCCCCGAGTGTACCGGAGCCGCCGAACGCTCCTTCCGAACCTCCGGCGACCACGAAACCGCCGCGCGCCGAGCCGGCAAAGCCGGAGCCGACACGACCGGAGCACCCGCGCGCGGCGACGCAGCCGCCCGCGTCCGCGGCGAAGCACCACGCGGAACCCTCGGTGCCGGACATCCCGGCCGTACTCGGCGAAGGCGACGGGTTTCGCGCCGTGGCCCGTGCGGTCGCAGCGCGCTTCGGGGGCTCGATTGCGTTCGAAGACAGTGCCGGCATTCGACGCATCGTCTTCCGAGACGGCGACTTCGTGACGGCGGCGTCGAGCGGCGAAGCCGAATCGCTCGTCGCCTTCCTCGCCGAACGAGGCGACGTCGCGCCCGACGTCGCGCAGAAGGTGGCGCGCCGCGTCCCCCCCTTCGGACGGCATGCCGGCGCGGCGCTGATTGCGCAGGGGCACCTTCGCCAGGACGAGCTATGGCCCGTGTTGCGAAGCCATGCGGAGTGGCTCATCGGGCGGGTGACGCGCATGCAGCGCGGCGCCGCAAGCCTCGAGTTCGAAGTGCCTCAACGGCTGCAAGCGGAGCCGGGAGTTTTCGGCGGCGCAACGGGCGCCGAAGTGTTGCTCGAAATCGCACGACGCATGGTGAGCCCCGCGGAGGCGATGCTGCGCCTCGGCGGACGCTCCGTCGCGCTCGGTCCCGGCGCGGCGATCGGACTGCTCGCCGAGTGCGCGTTGTCCGAAACCGAGACGATGATCGTGAAGGGCTCGAGCGGCGCGAGCGCCGGCGCGCTCTTGGATCGCGCCGGGAGCGAAGACTTCGCGAGCGTGCTCTGGGCGCTCGTCGAGCTCGGTGTGCTCGCGACGGAGGCGGCGCCCGGTCCGCGACGCTCCCAAGACGCGAACGAAAGCGCGCGTCACGATCCGCTCGACGCCGTCGCGCTCCGCGAGCGCATCGCCGCGCGCGTCGGGCTCGTCGAGGAAGGCGACTACTTCGCGCTGCTCGGCGTCGGGCGTGCCGCAACGAGCTACGACGTGCGCCGCGCGTACCTTTCGATACGAAAGAGCTTCGACCCTGCGCGTATTCTGACGGCCGAGACCGTCGACTTGAAGGACGATCTCGAGTCGATCCTCGAGGTGCTCGACGAAGCGTACGAGATCCTCGGCGACGCCACGCGCCGCGAGCGTTACCGGCGTGCGCTCGACGCCGTGCCGAGGTGACGGGAACGTTGTCGCGGAGCGCCGGACCCGAGCGTTCGGTGACGAGTGTTTCAGAGCCCTTTCGAAGCCACCATGGTCCCGTCACACGCGTGGGATAGGTGGAAGTTCCGTGAGCCCCGGACCGGATCCGTGGCGAACGAGGTACGACCATGGAAATCGCGGTCATCTCGGACCTCCACCTGGGCCCGGGCGGAGCCGTCGATGGGTTCGGCCACGACGACACCGAATTCGTGCGGTTCCTCGCCTTCCTGGAGGGGAACTTCGAGCGCATCGTGCTGCTCGGAGACATCTGGGAGACGCTGACCGGGTCCCTTCCCGGCGACCCGGCGGCCGAGCTCCTCGCGGCTCGGCTGGCGCACCCGGAAATCGCGCGGCGATTTTCGAGCGCGCGCTACAGGTACATCCATGGCAACCACGATCTCGTCGCCGGCGCCGTACTCGGCGTGCCCGACGAGGTCGCGATCGTGGCCGACGGCGTGCGCCTCTTGTTCACGCACGGCCACCAGGGCGACTCCCTCGTCTCGCGCAGGCGCTGGCTGTCGGAGCTCGGTATTTGGCTCGGCGGTTGGATTCGGCGCCTTGGCCTCGCGCCGCTCCATCGACTGCTGAGCACCGCGGACGCGTGGCGCGCGGGCTCGTCCGAAGACAGCACCCGTTGCGCTTTCCAGCGCGAGTGGGTCGGCCAGGCGACGCGGCGCGGCGTCGACATCGTCGTCACCGGTCACACGCACATCGCGGCGCGCGCCGAGCATGGAAATCGGCTCTACTTGAACAGCGGCTCGTGCAGCGACGGCAAGCTCAGCTATCTCGCGATCGACACGAAGCGCTCGAGCTACACGGTTCACACCGGGTTCTGATTCGACGAGCGCTCGAAGCGCGCCGACCGATCGGCGCGCTCAGCGTGGAGTCCGAGCGCCGCCTCGAGCCCGACGCGCCCCCGCTCGAAAAAGCGTTCGAGCTCCGGCTCGCGCGCGAACGCGGCGCGGACCTCGCAATAGGCGGGTAGATACACGAGCTCGCGCGCGAGGCCGCCCCCGCGGTGCACGCGAACCGCAATCTCGATGGCGGCGCGGACGTTCGCTCCGCGCGAAAGGAGCTCGCCCGCCGTTTCGTGGAAGTCGGCGCCGCGCCGCACGGCGAGCGCCGCCACGTGGCGCAACGCGAGCTCTCGCCGCCGCGCCGGTCCTAGGTAGCCGGCGCGCTCCTCGACGAGCACGGCGCGCCCTTCTTCTCCCTCGACCGAGCCCGCAGTTCCTGCGCGGAACACGGCACTCGCAGCATGGACGCTGCGCGCGCGCGGCAAGGCATGCGCGAGGAGCTCGTGGCCGGCGATGCGGGCGGCGGTGTCCGCATCGAGCAAGACACCGGGACGGATCGCGACGATCCCGTGACCGGTCGCGGCGGTAGCGAGCTGTTCGGGGCGCACCACCACGCGAATCGAAAACCCGAGCTCGCGAGCTCCCCGGGTCAATCTGGAAAACAGGCTCGCGGGGGAAGCGCCGTCATCGCTCGCCACGAGCGCGCCTGCGTCCGAGGGCTGCGGAGCGGCGAGCGCCCCCTCGACGAAGGCCGCGACGCGCGTCGCGAGCGCTCCGCGCGGAGCTCGGAAGCGCCTCGCCGCGAGCGCCGCGAACGCCGGCGTGCCGATGCAGCCGGCGAGCCGAGCTTCGAGCTCGAGCTCCTCGGCGCGCGCCGCGAGCAGGCGCCCCATGGCCCCGTGCGCGGCGGCCTCGCGGGCCATCCGCTCGAGACCGCTGCGAATCGCCGCGAGGTCCGGAACGGCGGCGTAGCGGAACACCGGGCGCAGGTGCGCTCCGTTCGCAGCCAGCTTCGAGAGCCGGTGAATCTCGGCGTGAACGTCGAGCGGCGTCGCTCGCGCCACGAGCGCGATGCCGTCCTCCGCGCGCGCAAGGCTCTCGCCGGCAGCGTCGAGCGGATGGAGGACTTGGGAATCGGCGCGCATGGCCTTAGGCCGCCGTATTCTACCAGAGCCCGGAACGGATCCGTGGGCGACCTCGGGGGCGGCACCGCCCTCACGCGACGTGAGCCTAGAGCTTGTTGGCGGCGATGTTGGCAAGCTCACTGCGCTCGCCCTTGCTGAGCACGATGTGGCCGACCACCCTCTCGCCGCGCAGGCGATCCGCCGAGACGCTGAGGCCGTTCGTCGACGCATCGACGTAGGGGTTGTCGATCTGGAACGGATCGCCCGTCAGCACGATCTTCGTGCCCTCTCCGCAGCGCGTGATGATGGTCTTCACCTCGTGCGGCGTGAGGTTCTGCGCCTCGTCGACGATCACGTACTGCTGCGGCAGGCTCCGGCCGCGGATGTAGGTGAGCGGCTCGACTTGGAGCTGCCCCGTCGCGAACAGGTCTTCGAACCCACGACCCCCGCGGCGCCGGCTCCCTCCCGCGACGAGCAGAAACTCGAGATTGTCGAAGACGGGCTGCATCCAGGGATTCAGCTTCTGCTCGAGATCGCCGGGGAGAAAGCCGATGTCCTTGCCGAGCGGCATGACCGGGCGGCTGACGAGCAGACGCGCATAAGCGCCCTCCTCGATCGTGCGCTTCACGCCCGCGGCGAGCGCGAGCAACGTCTTTCCCGTTCCCGCCTTGCCGATCAGCGTGACGGCCCGCACCGAGTCGTCGAGCAAGAGATCGAGCGCGAAAGCCTGCTCGCGATTGCGCGCCTTGATGCCGACGACGGGATCGCGCGGCAGCTTGAGCGCGCGGATCTCCCCCTTGTCGAGATGGAACCGCCCGAGGCCCGTGCGCGGCTTGGCACCGTCGTCACGCAGCATCACGCTCACGTTCGCGTACAGTCCGGCTCCTTCCGGCGGAGGCAGAACGCCCGACTCGAAGAAGCGATCGAGGTCGGCGGCGCTCACCGCGAGCTCGACGATGCCCGTCTCGAGCCGGTCGGCGTCCACGGACTGGTTTTCGTAGGCTTCGCTCTTGAGCCCGAGCGCGTCGGCGCGAATCCGGAGATTCACGTCCATGGTGACGAACACGGTGGAGCGTTCGGGCGTCGCGTCACGGACTGCGAGCGCCGTCGCGAGAATGGCGTGATCCGTGGATTTCGGATCGAGCGCGATGCGGAGCTCGGGGCGTCGTTCCGGAACGTGAACGCGGAGCGTGCCGCCGTCGCCCGTCGGGACGCCGCTCGACAACGAGCCGCCGTTGCGCTTCTCGTCGAGCAGGCGCGTGACGGTGCGAGCGTTACGGCCGCGCTCGTTCGATTCGCGCTTGAACTGATCGATCTCCTCGATGACGTAGATCGGGAGGATCAGATCGTTGTCCTCGAACTTATGGATGGCCTGGGGATCGTGGAGCAGGACGTTCGTGTCGAGGACGTAGTTCTTCTTCATCGAGAAGCGGCCCGCACCCCGTTCGGGCACGGCACCACGTCCCTTCACCCTAGCACCCCCGCGCCGAAGCCGTGCTATTCCGGTTTTCGGTGCCTTTCCGGTCGCGTGCGTTCCTTCTCTCGGCCGCAAGCATCGCCTACGTGGGCGTCGCGGGCGCGCTGGTCGCGAACACGCCGGTGCCCTGGCTTTTCGCCGCCTTGACGGTGCTCGGACTCGCCTGGGTATGGCGCCGAACCGCTGCGGGCGTGTCGGCCGGCCGGAAATTCGCGGGGAGCATCACGCGCGCGACGACCGTCGGCCTCGCGCTCTTCACGACGGCACGCATCGGCCCGGACGGCAGCGCCGCGCTCGACGCCGCCGCGAACTTCGGCGTCGGCGTCGTCGCGGTCACGTCGCTCGTGGCGCTCGCCCGCCTCGAAGGCCCTGGGGGCCTCCTGGCGCCGCCGCGGGCCGCACGTTCGCTCGACGCCGCCTTGCTCGCGGGCTTCCTCTGGGCCATCGCGACCGCCCTTCCCCTCACCTACGCGCTCCTGCCGAGCTATCGCGTGCGTCTCGATCCGATCGCGATCGATTACGCGACGACGAGCGCGGCCGCCGCGAGCCTCTTGCTCGGCGTCGCCGCAACGTACCGCCTGCGCGCGATGCGTCGCTTCGAAATGGGCGTCGGCGATCGGGCGGCGGGCGCCCTCTCGCTGTCGCTCACGGCGTTCGCGGTCTCGGTGCCGTCGGCGGCGCTCGACGTCGCGGCGCCCGATCGAGTGCTGCCCGTCGCGGTCGCCGCCGGAGCCGCGCTCACGACCTGGGCATCGACGATCGCCGAGCCGACCACGGTCTCGAGCGCCCTCCGGGGCATCTTGGCCATGATGATTCTCGGCACGCCGATCACGCTCTCGGCGGGCGTCTTCGCCCGGGCGTACCCGGCGCATGCGGGTACGATCGTGCTCGGCTCCTCGATACTCGCCGTGCTCGCCGGCGTGCTCGTGCGCGCCGTGGCGCGACCCCTCGGGCCGCAGCAATCGCGGTGGCTCGAAGCCATCGACGCCGCGACGCGCGCGGCGCTGGAACCCGAGCCCGACTCCGCCCTCACGGCTACGCTCTTCGCGCTCGGGCGCGCCTCGAACGTGGCGGGCGCGCGGCCCGAGATTTGGCGCATCCATCCGGGTGAGATCCTGCGCGTCGACGTCGCGGGCTACCTCCACGTGAGCCCGGGGGAGCCCCCGCCGCGCCTGTTCGACCTCGCGCTCGCCGAACCCGAGCGCACGCTCCGCGCCGAAGTGCTCAAACAAGCCGAGGTGCGTCGGCCGGACGTGCGCGGCCTGCTCGCGTGGTTCGAAGCGCGCGACGCGTTCTCGGCGACCGTCGTGATGGATGACGACGGTCCCGTCGGTTTCATCCTGTTGCCGCGCGCAGGCCGGAACGCGCTCTTGACGCTCGAGGAAGCGCGCGCCGTGCGCGGCCTCGCCGATCGCATCAGCTCGCTGCTCACGGTCACCTCGGCGCTGTCGCGCACCCGCGAGCGCGAAACGCGCGCCCAGGAGCGGCTGGGCACGCTCGAAGCCGACCGCGACCGCCTCGAACGTGCGCTCGAGAGCCGCGCCGGGCGCCACCGTGCCGTCGCCGAGCGGCTCGCGCAAAAGGCGCGCGGAGCCGCGTACGCGTCGGCGTCCCGTGCGGCGCTCGAAGCGCTCGAACGCGCGGGGCGGACGGCCGGGGGCATCGGTCTCGTCACGCCCGCGGGCGTCGATCCGGCGGGCTGGGCCGCGCACGCGCACCTCGCGAGCGAGCGCGCGGGAGGGCCTTTCGTGAGCGCCGATTGCACGCTTTCCTCCGAGCAAGATCTCGAGCGCTGGAACGATCCCGACAAATCGCCCCTCCGCCTGGCCGACGGCGGCACGCTGCTCCTCTGCGACGTCGACGCGCTGCCGCTCGCCCTCCAGGAGCACGTCGCGACGATGCTCGGCGCGCGGCGAGCGGCGACGAGCACGCTGCCCGGCACCGGGCTCGTCGTTTCGTCGCACGCGTCGCTCGAAACGCTCGCAGAACTCGGGCGGATCGCGCCCGAGCTCTGGCGCGCCATCGACACCGAGGTCAAACTGCCGGCCCTCGTCGATCGCGCCGAGGATCTGCGCGCCCTCGTGCTCTCGGGCCTCGCGCGCGAAAGCGCCCGCGTGGGCCGCGAGCCGCTCGGCGTCGATGCGGCAGCCCTCCGCCTGCTCGTCGAACACACGTGGCCGGGCAACGAGCTCGAGCTCGAGGCGGTGCTCTTGCGCGCGGTGCGCGTGGCCGGCGGGAAGACCGTGAGCGCCGAAAACCTCGCGGCCATCGGCTTCGAGGTGAAAGGCGTGTCGAATCGCGCGCACGAGCCGTTCACGCCGGGGCCGCCGCCGAGCGTGCGGCGCCGTGCGCCTCGGCGCTGGACGCGGAGGAGCTCGTGACGAGCTTCGAGGATTCGAGCCCCGTGAGTGAACGGCGGCTGGGCGGGCGTTTCGCCGTCGAGCGCGAAGTGGGGCGCGGCGCCGTGGGCGTCGTCTACCGCGCGTTCGATCTCGAAACGCAGCGCACGGTCGCGCTCAAGGTCGTCGCGAGCGAAGCCGGCGTGGCGCCCGAAGACGAAGCGCGCCTCTCGCGCGAGGGCGCCTTGCTGTCGAATCTCGACCACCCGGGCATCGTCAAGACGGTCGCGTTCGGCGTGCTCGACCACACCGGCACGCCGTTCGTCGCCATGGAATGGCTCGAAGGCGAGGACCTCGCCGCGCGTCAGAAACGCGCTCCCCTCTCGCTCGCCGAGTCGCTCGAGCTCACGCGGGAGGTCGGCCAAGCGCTCGAAGCCGCGCACGGCGCGGGCGTGATCCACCGGGACATCAAGCCGGGCAACATCTTCCTCTGCAACGGGCGGAACGAGTCGGCGCTGCTCGATTGCCGGCCCAAGCTCGTGGATTTCGGCGTGGCGGCCAAGGCCGACGTGCGCATCACTCGCACGGGTGACGTCGTGGGAACGCCGGCTTACATGGCGCCCGAGCAGGCGCGCGGCGACGCGGCCATCGACGCGCGCTGCGACATCTACTCGCTCGGAGCGACCCTCTTCGAGCTCGTCTCGGGGCGTCCACCGCACGTCGGACCGAACGCCATCGCGACGCTCGCGCGCCTCGTCACGACGACGCCGCCTCGTCTGAGCGAGCTCAAGCCCGACGTGCCGCCGCTCGTCGAGAGCCTCGTCGGACGCATGCTCGAGCTCGACCCGGCGGCGCGCCCGAACACGATGCGCGAGGTGCTCGATGTGCTCGAGGACGCGTCGCGCGAGGCGAGCCGCACGAGCTGGGTCGACCCCGTGGAGCCGGCGCGCTCTTCGCGGCTCGGCACGAACGTTTCGCGCCTCGTGACCACCATCGTCGGAATTCGCTTTCCGAACGCCGTCGTCCGGGACCGCGCGCTCGATCAGCTGCGGCAGCGCGGCGCCGACGCCGCGCCCATCGCCTCGGACGCCGTGGTCGCGCACCTCGGCGCGCGGCGCGCCGTCGGCAGCGAGGCCGTCGTCGGGCTCGAGCTCGGACGGCGTTTGGCGCGGGCCGGCGCGCGCGTCGGCATCGCGAGCGGCCGGGCTCGACTGAGCTGGCATTCGGAAGCCGGCGCCGAGCAGCCCGTCGGTGAGGTGGTCGACCGAGCCGCAGCGCTCGCGCGCGATGCCCAGCAAGGCGCCGTGCTCGTCGACGCGACGACGAGCGAGCTCGGGCGCGGCCGCTACGAGTTCCGAGCTCGCGACGACGGTTCGGCGGTCGTCGGCGAACCGACGCGGGGCTTGCGCGGCGATCGCTCGGGCGGCGCGCCGTTCGTCGGCCGCGACGCCGAGCTCGCGCAGGTGATCGGGGCGTTCGAGCGCGCGCGCACCGACGCTACTCCCGTGCTCGTGAGCGTCACCGGACCTCCCGGCATCGGCAAGAGCCGGTTGCGTCGCGAGGTGCTCGCGCGTGTGACGGCGCACGCGGACGCGCCGAACGTCGTCTTGCAGCGCGCCGAAGCATACGGCCAAGCGCACGCGCTCGGCGCGGCCGCCGACGTCCTCCGCGCCATCGTCGCGCTACCGAAGGGCGCGACCATCGCCGAAGCCGAGCAGGCGCTCGTCTCGAGCCTGGGCCCGTCGACGCGCGACGAGCTCACGGCGCAGAACCGCGAGCTTCTCGCGCGCTTGCTCGCGAACGAACCGCTGCCCGAAGGGTTCGATCCGCGCGGGTCGCGCGACGCGCTCTGGCTCGCCATGACCGATCTCGTGCTGCAGGTCGCGTCCGAGCAACCGACGATCCTCGTGATGGAGGATCTGCAGTGGGCGGATCCGGAGAGCATCGGCTGGCTCGATCACATGCTCGGCCGCGCCACGCGCAAGCCCTTCGTGTTGTTCGCCTGCGTGCGCCCCGAGTTCTGGGTCGAGCACCCCGAGCGCTTCGCCGAGCGCGATCACGTTCGGCTCGAGCTTCGCCCCGTATCGCGCCGCGCTACGCGGGCCATCGCGCGCGCCGTGCTCGGCGAGGGCGCGTCGGACGAGCTCGTCGAACGCATCGCGACGCAGGCGAGCGGCCTGCCGCTCTTCGCCGAAGAGCTCGCGCGCCTCACGGCGACGGGACGCTCGGCCGACAACGCCCCCACGATCGAAGCGGCGATTCAGGCGAGCCTCGACGTGCTCGACGAAGAGTGCCGCGACGGCCTCGGCCGGCTGAGCGTCTTCGGCCTCACCTGCTGGGACTCCGCGCTCGAAGCGCTCGGTATGCCCGGGGCGGAGGGCATCATCAAGGCGCTCGTCGCCGCAGAAGTGCTCGTCGAACAGAACGTTTCGCGCTTCACGGGCGCCCGCGAGTGGGTGTTCAAGCACGCGCTCGTGCGTGAAGTCGCGTACGCGTCCCTGGGCGAATCCGAGCGCAGCGAGCTCCACGCGCTCGCCGCCGCGTGGCTCGCCTCGATGGGCGAAGACGCCGCGACGGTCGCCGGCCACTACGACCTCGGCGGCAAACACACCGCGGCCGCCGAGCACTGGGCGCGCGCCGCCCAGCGCGCGATTGCCGCCAACGCGCTCAAGGACGCGCTCGCCATGGCGGAGCGAGCGCTGTCGTTCGCCGAGGACAAGGGGGCCGGCTTTCAGCGCGCAAGCCAGCTCGACGAAGCATGGAGCCGACTCGATCCGCGTGCGAGCGAGCGCGAAACGGCGGTACAGGCGCTCGAAGACAACGTGCACGACGAGGCGAGCGCCGTGCGCGCGCGCGGCGCTCGGGCCCGCTACGACGACGCGCGCGGCTCGGGCGAGGACATCAGCGCGCGGCTCGCCGAAGCGCGCGATTCTGCGGCGGAGCTCGGCCTACACGACGAGGAAGCGCGTTGCTCGGCCGTGCTCGCGTCGCGCCTCGCCTTCGCGGGACAGTTCAAGGAGGCCGAAGCCGAAGCCAAGCGCCTGCTCGATCTCGCGCAACAGCGCGGCATCGCGTACGCCGCCGTCGACGGTTATCAGACGCTCGCCATCGTGCGCCAGACGCAAGGCGCGCTCAGCTCCGCGCTCGAGGCTCGCCGCAACGCGACCTCGGCCGCGCGCTCCGCCGGCCTGAAAGAGCGCGAAGCCATGCTGATGACGAACCTCGGTTTCGCGCTCACGACGATCGGCGCGCGCCAGGAAGCCCGTACCGCCATCGAGACGGGGCTCGCGCTCGCCGACGCCATCGGCAGCCAAGGCGCCCTGCGGCACGCCCAAATGATCCTCCTCGGCTGGGCGAGCGCCTTCGGCAGCGACCGCCAGCTCGACGCACACCTCACGCAGGTGCGCGCGGACGCCGACACCGCCGGCTCGAGCGTGTGGGCGGCGCCCGACCGCGCGAATCTCGGCATGCTCTTTTACCGCGGCTGCGAGCTCCTCCGCGCCAAGACCGAGCTCGCGAATCGGCGCGCGCTCGCGCTCTTGCGCATGGCGGCGCAAGCCTACCGCGCGGCCGGACACCGCGACGTGCTCGCGGTTGCGCTCGCCATGTGGGCCGAGGCCGAACGCGCCTGCAATCGCCTCCCGGCGGCGCTCGAGCTTTCGCGCGAGGCCACGCAACTCATCGAGCAAGGCGCGCCGAGTCTCTTGAACGAATCGGTCGTCTACCTTTCGCTGTACGACGCCCTCACCGACTCGGGTGCGACGGACGAAGCGCGCGACCTGCTGAAGAAGGCGCTCCCGCCGCTGCTCCGGCGGCTCCACGGGCTCGCCGGTACGCCCTATGCCCGGCTCTTCTTGAGCGATCTCCACGCGAATGCGCGCCTCGTCGCCCTCGCCGAAAATGAGGGGCTCCTGCCCGAAGCGATTCAGCGCGTACTCGAGCGCACCGCCTGACCGCGCGTCACGCGCCGGCGGCTTTTTTCGGAACCGAGAGAACGCGCGCGATGCGCTCGCACGCCTCGGCGATGCGCGGTGGGTCTTCGATGAGCGCGAAGCGCACGTGGCCGTCGCCGCCCGGACCGAAGCCGATGCCGGGCGCGACCTTGACGTGCGCGCGCTCGATGAGCTTCGTCGTGGCGTCGAGCGAGCCCTGCGTCGACAGGACGCTCGGCACCTTCGCCCAGACGAACATCGTGCCGCTCGGCTCGGCGACGTCGGGCCAGCCCGCGCTCCTGAGCCCCGCGACGAGCGCGGTCGCACGCCGTTGATAGAGGTCGCGGAAGTCCACGGCGAAGGCGTCACCGTGCTCGAGCGCCCACGCCGCAGCGTGCTGGAGCGGCATGAACGTGCCGTAGTCGAGGTACGTTTTCACGTGCGCGAGGGCGCCCACCATGCCCGCGTTTCCGGCCATGAAAGCGATGCGCCAGCCCGGCATCGAGTAGCTCTTCGAGAAGGAAAAGACTTCGACGGCGAACTCCTTCACCTCGTTCGCGGGGACGCCGCAGTCGAAGATGCTCGGCGCGTAGCGGGTCGTGAAATCCTGATCCGCGTAGGCGAGGTCGTGGAGCAGCATCGCGCCCGAGCGCTGGACGGCGCGAACGAGCGCGCCGAGCTGTTCCTTCGTGACGATCTGACCCGTCGGGTTCTGTGGATAGTTCGCGATGACGAGCTTCGGGCGGCGGCCGGCGCGTTCCACGCGAGCGATCGCTTCGGCGACGGCGTCGCCCGGCGAAATGTCGAGCGCTGCCCGATAGAGCTCGACGTCCGCGCCCGCGATGCGCGGCGCCCCGACGTGAATCGGATACGCGGGATCGGGCACGATGACGAGGTCGCCGCGGTCGAGGATGGCGAGGCAGAGGTGGCTCATGCCCTCCTTCGCGCCCATCGTCGCGATGATCTCCTGATTGGGATCGAAGCGGGCGTGGTAGCGCCGCTCGTACCAGGCCGCCGCTTGCTCGCGCAGCGCGAGGAGGCCGCGACCGGGGTGGTAGCGGTGGTTCTTCGCGACATCGGTCGCTTCGTGCATGCGCTCGATGATCGCGCGCGGGGGCGGCTTGTCGGGATTGCCGAGGCCGAGATCGATGAGGTCGGCGCCGCTCGCCCGCACCCGGGCCGTAACGGCGTCGGTAATGACGAAACCGTACGGGGGGAGTGCTTCGGCGCGCGGGAAGGACCAACTCTTCATCGGGGCGGCGTTCCTTATCACGAAATCTCCCGGAAAAGTCTGCACCGGCCGGCCCTTCGAGTCGAGCCGCTGGGCCGGGGGGCGCGGCCTTGGGTAATGTCGCCTTTGGATGAGTCGCCACGAGATCCGGGGCGCCGTGCAGAGCGACGAGGACGAGCTCTTGCGGCTCGCCCGCCACCTGAACACGGTCAATCTACCGAACGACCGCGGACACGTTCGGCGGTTGCTCGAGCACAGCGAGAAGAGCTTTCGCGGCGAGATGCCGGAGCGCCGGCGGAAGTACGTGTTTCTACTGCGTGATCGGGCGACGGGCGAAGCGCTCGGCACCTCCACCATCGTGGCCCAGCTCGGCCGGAGGGACGCGCCCTACATCTACCTCGACGTGATCGACGAGGAAAAATACTCGGGCGCGCTCGACCGGCATTTCCACCATACCGTTCTTCGCATCGGCTTTTCGTACGATGGCCCGACGGAGATCGGCGGTCTCGTCGTCGCCCCCGAGCACCGGGGCGCGCCCGAGCGTCTCGGCCTGCTCATCTCCTACGTTCGCTTTCTGTTCATCGCGACGCATCGTGAGCTCTTCAAGAACGAGCTCCTCGCGGAGCTCCTGCCGCCGCTCGAACCGGACGGCACGAGCCATCTGTGGGAGGCGCTCGGGCGCCGATTCACGGGCATGAGCTACGCGGAGGCGGATCTGCTTTCGAGCGAGAACAAGTCGTTCATCCGCGATCTCTTCCCGAGCGGAATGATCTACGCGTCGCTTTTGTCGTCCGAAGCGCAGGGTGTCATCGGCAAAGTCGGCGCGCAAACGCGCGGCGTCGAAAAGATGCTCCGACGCGTCGGGTTTCGCTACGCGAAGCGCATCGACCCGTTCGACGGCGGGCCCCATTTCGTCGCGAGCGCCGACGAGGTGACCGCCGTTCGCGACACGGTGCGGGCGACGGTGCGCGTCGGGGCGCCGGCGAGCGGATTCGGGCGGGCCATCCTCGGGCGAGATCTCCCCGGGCCGCCGTACTTCCGCGCGTTCGCCGGACCCGCCGTGGAGCGCGACGGCGCCGTGGAGGTGTCGGCCGACGTCTGCGAGGCGCTCGGCGTCGCCGAGGGTGACGGCGTGTTCGTGCTACCGCTGCCTCGCCCGAAACGCGAGTGAGTCCGCGGGCGAACGCGCTCGGCCGAATGCGACCTCGGTGGACCCCCCTCCCCGGTCGCGGTATCACCCGCGGCCCGATGGAAAAAAGCGAGGAAGCCCTGGTCGAAGCCCGGCGCGCGAAAGCCGAGCATTTGCGGAGCCAAGGCAAGAACCCCTTCGCGAACGACGCCGACCCGGGCGACCGGACGACGCTCGCCGCGCTCCGGACGGCGTTCGTCGAGGCACGCTCCGCCGCCGAGACCGAGGAACGCTACGACGCCGAGCGCGTCGCTGTGCTCGCGGCGGATCGGAGCTACCACGTCTTCGGTCGCGTCGTCGCGCGACGCGGCTTCGGCAAGGCGAGCTTTCTCCGCCTTCGCGACGGCACGGGAGAGGTCCAACTCTTCGCGAAGCAAGACGTGATGGGCGACTCGTTCGCGGCGCTCGACGACCTCGACGTCGCCGATCACGTCGAAGCGCGCGGCCGGGCGATGGTGACGAAGACGGGCGAGCTCACGCTCGAGCTCTCGTCGCTGCGCGTCATCACCAAAGCGCTGCGGCCGCTTCCCGACAAGTGGCACGGCTTGACCGACGTCGACGCTCGCTACCGGCACCGCTACGTCGATTTCGTCGCGAACCCCGAGGCGGCTGCCGTCCTGCGAGCGCGCAGCCTGATCGTGCAGGGATTGCGCGATTTCCTCGATCGCGAGGGGTTTCTCGAGGTCGAAACGCCGACCTTGAACACGCTCGTGGGCGGCGCGACGGCGCGGCCCTTCACGACGCACCACAACGCGCTCGATCTCGATCTCTTCCTGCGCATCGCGCCCGAGCTCCATTTGAAGCGCCTCCTCGTGGGCGGCTTCGAGCGGGTCTACGAAATCGGCCGCGTCTATCGCAACGAAGGGCTCAGCACGCGCCACAACCCCGAGTTCACGCTGCTCGAGTTCTATCAAGCGTACGCGACGTACGAGACGCTCATGGCGACGACGGAGCGATTGTTCCGTCACGTGGACACGTTCTTGCGCGAGCGCTTCGACCGACTCGGCTTCGGCGCCGACGCGCGAAGGTTCGTCGATGCTCGCCCGTTCACGTTCGACGAACCGTTCCGCCGCGTGTCCATGTTGGGCGCCGTCACGGCGTCCCTCGACACGATGGGAATCGACCGGAGCCTCCTCGAACACCTTCCGGACCTCGCGATCCGGAAAGACGAGCCCCCGAACCCCGCCGCCGCGGAGCTGATGAAGGGCTACGCCAAGGCGTCCTCGCGGGCCAAGACGGTCGATTGGTCGAACTTCCGAAAGGCGCTCGCCGGCGCACAAACCGCGGGAGAACGGCTATTTTTGGCCTACGAATACCTCGCCGAGCCGTTTCTCGCCGACGACTACCGTAATGCGTCGGGCACCTTGAGCGTTCCCGTCTTCATCGTGGACTACCCCGCCGAAGTCTCCCCCCTCGCCCGCAGGAAGGACTCGGACTCCTCGCTCGTCGATCGCTTCGAGCTCTTCGTGCACGGCCGCGAGCTCGTGAACGCCTTCAGCGAGCTCAACGACCCCGCCGACCAGGAGTCGCGCTTCCGCCATCAGGTCGACCTGAAGTCTCGCGGCCACGAAGAGACCATGGATTACGACGCCGACTACGTGCTCGCCCTCGAGCACGGCATGCCGCCGGCGGCCGGCTTCGGGCTCGGCGTCGACCGGCTCGTGATGATGCTCACCGGCCAGCCCTCCATTCGCGACGTGATCGCTTTCCCCTTGCTGCGGCCGGAAGGCTGAGACGGACCCGCATGACCTTCGTCGACCTGCTCCTGCTCGCGGCTCCCCTCACCCGCACGAAAACGCCCAAACCGCCGCCGAATTTCTTCGTCCGCACGTGGGAAGCGATCCCGCTCGGGCTTCGCATCGCGGTCCTCGTCGGCCTGGGCCTGCTCTTCTTGTTCCTCCTCGTGTGGGGGCTCATTCGGCTCGGACGCGGGCGCTTTCGCCTGCTGCTCTGGATCCTCACGGGCGCCTGCTTTCTGGGCGTGACGGGGCTCGGCGCGTGGGCCCTTTCGCTCCCTCAGGGGCGGGGCGCTTCGTTCGTCGTCTGGCACCAGATCGTGCGCATCGGCGTCGTCGTGTGCGGCATGGGGTTCGTGCTCGGCGGCAGCGCGCTGGCCTTGCCGCGCATCCTCGACTTGTTCGAGGGCGGGAGCTTCGTCGGCTTCGTGGCTGCGCGTCACGTTCGCTCGAGCAAGAGCGGGTTTCTCACCATCATCAGCGTATTGTCGATTCTGGGCGTGTGGCTGAGCTCGCTCGCGCTCTGCCTCGTCGTCTCGATCATGGGCGGCTTCGGCGCCGATCTGAAGCGCAAGATCCTGGGCAACAACGCGCACATCAAGATCGAATCGATCGACGGGGGCGGCTTCCAGCACTACCGCGACCTCCTGGAGTCGGTGCGGAAGATCCCCGACGTACGAGCCGCGACGCCCGTCGCCGGGGGCGAAGCGATGGCGTCGAGCTCCTCGAACACGGCGGGCGTCCTTTTGCGCGGCATCGATCCGAAGAGCATCGGCACCGTGATCGACCTCGTGACGAACATCGAGGTCGGACGCTTCGACTACCTCACGGATACGAAGCGGCTCGCGCGGCTCCCTCCGGACGAGCCCATCGGCCTCGCGCCGAACGGCGAGCCCTATCGCAAGGGGCCGGGCCTCAAGTTCTTGGGCGACGCCAAAGACGACAAGCTCGACCCCGCCGTCGACGACGCGGTCACGCCGGAGGATGCCTACCCCGGCATCGTGCTCGGTCGCGAGCTCGCGAAGACGCTTCACGTCTACGTCGGCGACGAGATCACGCTCGTCTCGCCGCTCGGCGATTTGGGCCCCATGGGCGTCTTGCCGCGCAGCAAGAAGTTCCGCGTCGCCGCCATCTTCTACAGCGGGATGTACGAGTACGACGCGAGCCAGGCCTACGTGCTCATCGACGTCGCCCAAGACTTTCTCGACATGGACGGCAAGGTCACGGCGCTCGAGATCCGTGTCCACAACACGTCTCGCAGCACGGTGATCGACCTCGGGGCGTTCGGGTTGAAACCCCGGGGCGAGCCGACGGCGGAGGTGAACGACGGTGAGCTCGTCTCCGAAGTCGCGCCGCGCGTCCGCGCGCTCACGAAGGAGCGCAAGGATCTTCGCGTGCGCGACTGGAAAGAGCTCAACAAGAATCTCTTCAGCGCGCTCAAGCTCGAAAAAATCGCGACGTTCGTGATCCTGTCGCTCGCGATCCTCGTGGCGAGCTTCTGCATCATCTGCACGCTCCTCTTGATGGTGACCGAGAAGAGCAAGGAGATCGCCGTTCTGAAGTCACTGGGCGCGAGCGACCGCGCGATCCTGAGCGTGTTCATGACCGAGGGCATGATGATCGGAGGCATCGGGACCATCGTCGGCGTCGCGACGGGACTCTCCGCGGCCCTCGGACTGAAGTGGTTCGGCGTACGCCTCGACCCCGAGGTTTATTACATCGATCGCTTGCCGGTATCCGTGGACTGGACGGAGTACCTCATGGTCGCGCTCGCGGCGTTCGGCATCACCACCATTTCGACCCTGCTCCCCGCCACCGCGGCGAGCAAGTTGCGCCCGGTCGATGGAATCCGCTACGAGTAGCGCGCGAACGCCGCCGAATACGCGAGGAATGCCGTGAATGCCCTAGTTCTGATCGAGAAGCTCACGAAGAGCTTCATGCACATGGGACGAAAGCTCGACGTGCTCCAGGGCATCGATCTCAACATCTACCAGGGCCAGATCCTCGCCATCGTCGGACCGAGCGGCGCCGGCAAAAGCACGCTGCTTCACTGCCTCGGAACGCTCGATTTGCCCACGTCGGGACGCATTCGCCTCGGCACCGAGGAGCTCACGACGATGTCGAGCGCACGCCTCGCCGCCGTGCGGAACCGCGACATCGGCTTCGTGTTCCAGTTTCATCATCTCTTGCCCGAGTTCACGGCGCTCGAGAATCTGATGATTCCGGGACTCATCCAGGGGCGCTCGAAAAAAGAGATGGAGAAGCGCGGCATGGCGCTGCTCGAAGAGGTCGGGCTCGCGAAGCGTGCGACGCATCGCCCCGGCGAGCTTTCGGGTGGCGAGCAACAGCGCGTCGCGGTGGCGCGGGCGCTCGCGCTCGATCCCAAGCTCGTGCTCGCCGACGAACCGACGGGCAACCTCGACACGGCGACGAGCGACTCGATCCACGATCTGTTTTTTCAGATCAATCGCGACCACGGCACGACGATCGTGGTCGTGACGCACAACCCCGCGTTCGCCGAGCGCATGCCCCGCGTCGTCGGCCTTCGCGACGGCCGCGTCGAATCCGACGAGACGCGTACGAGCTGATTGCGGGCGACGGCGGCTTTCCCGGACCTCGTCGGGTCGGGCCCTTTTCCACGCTGGCGCGGCGTGTTTCCGTCTCTTTTCGATTTAAGTTGATATAAACTATCGACTTAGTAGATATTGCTTCAGCTCCCAATGCTCAAGCAATGTAAATATAGGTTTTCGCTACTATTTATTGCCCTGCTGAGCGCGCGACCCGCTGCGGCCCAGCCCGCGCCGGCTGAGACACCGGCGGCTACGGCGGAGCCTCCCGCGGAACCGCCCCCCGCGGCGGTGGACGCTGCGGCAAAGGAAAGCGCCGCGCCGCCCGTCGCGCCGCTGCCTCAGACTCCGCCGCCTCCGAGCGAACCGCCACCGGCGACGCCCCCGCCCGTCGCAGCGGCGCCCGACGCGCCGAAGAAGCCGAGCAGTCCGTTCGTCATCACCTCGGACGACGGCGACGACAAGCTCGAGCTCCATGCTCTCGTGCATGCGGACGCTCGCTTTTTTCTGCCGCGTACGGGGATCGACACGTTTGCCATCCGTCGCGCCCGACCGATGCTGGATGCGAAGCTCTTTCGCTTCTTCGAGCTCAGGCTCCAAGCCGACTTCGCCGGCAGTCGGCTGCAGCTCCTGGACGCGTACGGAAATCTCCACTTCATCGACGAGGCCCAGCTCCGGCTCGGCAAGGGCAAGTCTCCCGTGGGCTTCGAGCGACTGAAATCGCCGGCCGACATCATGTTCGCCGAGCGGGGCTTTCCGACGCTGCTCGTCCCGAATCGCGACGTCGGCGTGCAGCTCCATGGCCAGCTGTGGAAAGGGACGGTCGAGTACGCGGCGGGCGTCTACAACGGCGTCCCCGACGGGCAAAGCGGCGATCAGGACGAGAACCGGCAAAAAGACTACGACGGACGTCTCTTCGTCCGTCCCTTTCTACCGTTCGGCGAAGGTCCTCTCTCGGGCCTCGGCGTCGGCATCGCGGGGACCGTGGGCGTGCAGGAGGGCTTGCTCGCGACGTACCGCACGTCGGGGCAAGAGGTGTTCTTCTCGCCGGCCGAGACCGCGCAGGCGGACGGCATGCGGCACCTCGTCGCGCCGCAGGCGGCGTACTACTTCGGCCCCGTCGCGATCCTGGGCGAGTTCGTCCGCGTGAAGCAACGACTGAGCGACGGCTCGGACGGCTTCACCCAGCTCGACGCGACGGCGTGGCAGGCGCAAGGCTCCGTACTGTTCGGCGGCAGTCAGTCGTACCAGGGCGTGCGAGTGGACCACCCGCTCGACCCGGCGGCGAGCCGATGGGGCGCCGTCGAGCTCGCCGCGCGCTTTCACTCCATCGCGTTCGAGCCTCGCGTGTTCGATACGGGCTTCGCCGATCGCGACGCTTCGGCAGAGAGCGCGCGAGCTTACACGCTCGGAGCGACCTGGCACTTTGCACGGCGCGTGCGCGCGCTCGTGAACTACGAGCGCACGACGTTCGAAGGCGGCGCCCCGGGCGGCGATCGGGAGCCGGAGGTTCTACTCGTGAGTAGGCTACAGCTCGCGTTCTGAGCTACGGAACTGCGGGACCGCGACGACGCGCGCGCGCCGGCGGGCGGCCGGTCGCTCACGCGCCGGGAGGCGCGTTTTTCGGAGCGCGGTCGGCGTTCTTGAGCAGGTATGCCTCGATGAAACCGTCGAGGTCGCCGTCGAGAACGGCTTTGACATCGCTCATCTCGTGCTCGGTCCGAAGGTCCTTCACGAGCTGGTACGGTTGCAGGACGTAGCTTCGGATCTGGTTGCCCCACGCGATTTGACCCTTGGCTGCTTCGTAGCGGGCCTGCTCGGCCGCGCGTTTCGCCTCTTCCATCTCGTAGAGGCGGGCCTTCAGCATCTTCAGAGCCATGGCGCGGTTCTGGTGTTGGCTGCGCTCGGCGCGGCAAACGATCATGATGCCGGTGGGGAGGTGCTTCAGACGCACGGCCGTCTCGACCTTGTTCACGTTCTGGCCGCCCTTGCCGCCGGCACGCATGGTCGTGATCTCGAGATCGCCGTCCTTTACCTCGATTTCGACCTCGTTCTCGACGTCGGGCGTGACTTCGACCGCGGCGAAGCTCGTCTGCCGCCGCGCGTTGGCGTCGAACGGGCTGATGCGCACGAGCCGATGCACGCCGACTTCGGCGCGCAGATAACCGTACGCGTTCGGCCCCTGAACGGTGAACGACGCGCCGTCGATCCCGGCCTCGTCGCCCGCCTGGTAGTCGACGATCTCGGTCTTGTAACCGTGACGCTCGCACCAGCGCAGGTACTGGCGGAGGAGCATCTCGGCCCAGTCCTTGGCGTCGGTACCGCCCGTACCCGGATGAATGTCGACGATGGCGTTCGCGTGGTCGACGGGACCCGAGAGCATGCGGCGAAGCTCCGCCTGGCGCACGCGCGCCGAGAGCGCGGGGACCTGACCCTCGACGTCGGCGATGACGCTCTCGTCGTTTTCACTTGCACCGAGCTCGAGGAGCTCGGCGGCGTCCGTCACGTCGCGCGTGAGCTTCTCGACCATTTCGAGCTTTTCCGCGGCGGCGGCGCGCTTACGCATGGTCGCCTGCGCTTTGTCCTGGTCGTTCCAGAAGTCCGGCGCGCCCGAAAGCTGGTCAATCTCGTCGATCAGTCGCTTGAGGCTCGGGACGTCAAAGCGACCCCCTTAGCGCATCCACACGCCTCTTGAGGTCCGTGAGCTCGTTCCGTGCGTCGGCCAGCATGGCGAGCATTGTCTAGCACGAGTCGGGGTGATCCGAGGAGTGCTACGGCGAAGGCGGCGCGGCGGCCGAGGGCCGCGGCGGCGAAGGCTTCGCAGCGGCGGTCGGCGGAGCACGTTCGGGAGCGGCGGGAGGAGCGA